>NZ_JAGPXV010000517.1:0-4378 GCF_018070405.1 Micromonospora sp. D75 | reverse complement strand
CCCGAAGATCTTCCGCACCATCGTGCTGCCGCTGATCATGCCCGCGCTGGCGGCGTTCGGCATCTTCCAGTTCCTCTGGGTCTGGAACGACCTGCTGGTCGCGCTGATCTTCGCCGGTGGCGGCGACGAGACCGCCCCGCTGACGGTCCGGCTCGCGGAACTGGCCGGCACCCGGGGCAACGAGTGGCAGCGGCTGACGGCCGGCGCGTTCGTGTCGATCGTCGTACCGCTGATCGTGTTCCTGTCCCTCCAGCGCTTCTTCGTGCGAGGCCTGCTCGCCGGCAGCGTCAAGGGTTGATCCGCGCCCCGCCGCCGGCACGGCCGGCGGCGGGGCCCGGGTCACGGCGGGGAGCCCACACGATGACCAGAATTGACGACGTCGCCCGGCTGGCCGGGGTCTCCACGGCCACCGTCTCCCGGGCGCTGCGGGGCCTGCCGACGGTCTCGGCCGCGACCCGGCGGCGGGTGCTCGCCGCCGCCGAGCAGCTCCAGTACGCGGTGTCCCCGAGCGCCAGCCGGCTGGCCGGCGGCCGGACCGGCACGGTCGCGGTGGTGGTGCCCCGGATCACCAGGTGGTTCTTCGGCACGGTGGTCGAGGCGGTCGAGGAGTTCCTCCAGGACAGCGGCTACGACCTGCTGCTCTACAACCTCGGCGGCCGGGAGCAGACCCGCCAGCGGGTGCTGCGCACGGCGAGCCTGCACAAGCGCGTGGACGCGATCATCCTGGTCGCCACCCCGCTGCGCGCGGCGGACGTGCACGCGCTGACGAACCTGGACCTGCCCGGCGTGACGATCAGCTCCGGCAGCGAGGTGCCCGGGTGGCCCTGCGTCCGGATCGACGACGTGGCCGCCGCCCGGACCGCCACCCGCCACCTGCTCGACCTCGGCCACACCCGGATCGCGCACATCTCCGGCGACCCGGACGACGAACTGGCCTTCACCACCCACCTGGACCGGCGGCGCGGCTACCAGGAGGCGTTGCGGGCCGCCGGGCTGCGGCCCGACCCGAGCCTCGACGTCGAGTCGCGGTTCACCATCGACGGGGGTACCCGGGCCACCGCCGAGCTGCTGGCCCGGGGCGAGCCGCCGACGGCCATCTTCGCCGCCTGCGACGAGATGGCGATGGGCGCGGTCACCGCGCTGCGCGACGCCGGGCTACGGGTGCCGCAGGACGTGAGCGTGATCGGCATCGACGACCACGACCTCGCCGGTGTGCTCGGGCTCTCCACGATCGCCCAGCCCGCCGCCGACCAGGGACTGCTCGCCGCCCGCATCCTGCTCGACCCGCTCGGCGTACGGGCCACCGAGCCGTACCCCGGCCTGGTGCCCGCGCCGCGCGGCGCCGGCACCGACGACGGGACGCCACCCCCGGTGATCCTCCCCACTCGCCTGGTGGTGCGCGAATCGACAGCGCCGCCGCGGGCACACTGAACCAACTTGCTCGTCCCCGCACCACCCAGACAGGAGTAAGGCGCTGAACACCGACGCGACGCAGCAGGCCCCGGGCACCGGCTGGTGGACCGAGGCGGTGATCTACCAGGTCTACCCGCGCTCGTTCGCCGACTCCGACGGCGACGGCATCGGCGACCTGCCGGGCATCACCTCCCGGCTCGACCACCTCGCCGAGCTGGGAGTCGACGCGCTCTGGCTGTCCCCGTTCTATCCGTCCCCGCAGGCCGACGCCGGGTACGACGTGGCCGACTACCGCGACGTCGACCCGCTGTTCGGCACGCTCGCCGACGCCGACAAGCTGATCGCCGAGGCGAAGGCGCGCGGGCTACGGGTGATCGTCGACCTGGTGCCCAACCACACCTCGTCCGCGCACCGCTGGTTCACCGAGGCGGTGGCGGCCGCCCCGGGCAGCCCGGAGCGGCAGCGTTACGTCTTCCGCGAGGGCACGGGCCCGCACGGCGCCGAGCCGCCGAACGACTGGGTGAGCGTCTTCGGCGGCCCCGCCTGGACGCGGCTGCCGGACGGACAGTGGTACCTGCACCTGTTCGACTCCGGTCAGCCCGACCTCAACTGGGACAACCCGGAGGTGCGCGCGGAGTTCCTCGACGTGCTGCGTTTCTGGCTGGACCGGGGCGTGGACGGCTTCCGGGTGGACGTGGCGCACGGCCTGATCAAGCAGGCCGACCTGGCCGACTGGCAGGAGCCGCAGGAGATCCTCTCCGGCAGCGAGGTGGACAAGCCGCGCCCGCCGATGTGGGACCAGGACGGCGTGCACGAGATCTACCGGGAGTGGCGGCGGGTCCTCGACTCGTACCCCGGTGAGCGGATCCTGGTCGCCGAGGCGTGGGTGGAGCCGGCCGAGCGGCTGGCCCGGTACGTGCGCCCGGACGAGATGCACCAGGCGTTCAACTTCGAGTACCTGCTGGCCGCCTGGACCGCGCCGGCCCAGTACGCGGTGATCACCCGCTCGCTGGAGGCCACCGACTCCGTCGGCGCGCCCACCACCTGGGTCCTGTCCAACCACGACGTGGTCCGGCACGCCTCCCGGCTGGGGCTCGGCACCGCCGGTGGCCGGGCCAACGGCGTCGGCGTGGACGACCCGCAGCCGGACGCCGCGCTGGGTCTGCGCCGGGCCCGGGCAGCCAGCCTGCTGATGCTCGCGCTGCCCGGCTCCGCCTACCTCTACCAGGGCGAGGAACTGGGGCTGCCGGAGCACACCACGCTGCCCGACGAGGCCCGCCAGGACCCGACCTGGGCGCGCAGCGGGCACACCGAGCGCGGCCGGGACGGCTGCCGGGTGCCGATCCCGTGGGAGGCCGACGCCCCGTCGTACGGCTTCGGGCCGACCGACGCGAGCTGGCTGCCCCAGCCGTCGACCTGGGCCGAGTACGCGCTGGACCGGCAGCGCGGCGTGCCCGGGTCGACGTACGAGCTGTACCGGACCGCGCTGCGGCTGCGCCGCGAGCACGCGCTGGCCCGGGGCCCGCTGCGGTTCCTGTCCTCCGGCGACGAGGTGCTCACGTTCACCAACGGCGACCTCACCGTGCTGACGAACTTCGGGGCCGACCCGGCGCCGCTGCCGGCCGGCGCGCAGGTGCTGGTGTCGAGCGCGCCGCTGGACGACGCCACGGTCCCGACGGACGTCACCGTCTGGTTCCGGGTGGTGTAAGGAAGGGCCCCTTATTAACGCCTCCGGTAGAGGAAGGGCCCCTTATTAACACTCACCGTTAAGAAGGGGCCCTTCCTTCCAGGCGGTCGGCGCGGGCGTGCAGCAGGTCGTGCACCTGCGCTATGTCCCGCGGCGACGTACGCGCGGCGAGCCAGTACATGATCCCGGTCGGGATGAAGAAGAGCTGGAACGCGGCCAGCCCGACCGCGTAGTTCAACGGCGGCGGGAAGGCCGTACGCAGCGCGGCGAACACCACCCCGACCAGCCCGTTGCCGGCCGCCCGCCCGACGCCGTTGACGAGGTTGCCCAGGCTGTAGACGGTGCCCCGGTGCTCGGGCGGGTTGACGTCGGCGATCAGCGCGAACCAGTTCGGCGAGTTCGCCGACGTCAGCGCCAGCGCCACCACGGCGGTGAGCAGGCTCAGCCCCACCGGCGGCTCGGTCAGCACGCTGGACAGCACCGCCGTCACCACCGCGCCCGCCCCGGCGCCGTCGGGCTCGTCGATGCGGATCGGCACGAAGAACAGGACCAGGTAGAACGGCAGCGCCGCGAGGATGCCGACGGCCGCGACGGTGGCCCGGCCGCTGGGCGTACGCCGTTGCAGCGCGTCGCCGACCAGGCCGCCCACGATCGAGAACACCCCGCCGAGCTGGAACAGGGTGGCGAAGACGCTGCCCACCACCACGGCCGTCGCCGGCGAGTAGCCCTGCGCCTCGGCCCGCTGGCTGAACAGCACCGGCAGCCAGACCAGCGAGCCGAACGCGGCCTGGGCGGTCAGCCCCTGCAGGATCAGCCAGCGGTTGGTCCGGCGGGCCAGGATCCGGGGCAGGTCGGCGCGGCTGATCCGGTAGTCGTACTCGTTCCCGGCGTCGATCGCCCCGGCCAGCTCCGGTTCGCTCTGCCCGCGCCTGATGTCGTAGGTGAACAGGTACGCCACCGTGGCGGCCAGACCCACGCCGGTCAGCAGCAGGAACGGCCGCCGCCAGTCGGTCGCCCCGAGCACGCCGCCGAGCAGCGTCCCGGCCAGCGTGCCGACGCCCTGGGACAGCCCCCAGAAGCTCATCACCAGGCCGCGTCGGCGCGGCGAGATCAGGTCGGTGACCACGGAGAAGCCGACCGAGCCCACCGCGCCCAGCCCGACCGCGCCGACGAACTGCGCGGCCAGGAACGTCGCGTACCCCCCGGCGAGCGCGCTGCCGGCGGTGCCGGCGGCCCAGAGCAGCGTGCCGACCATGAGCAGCGGCTTGCGGTTGGTGC
>NZ_JAGPXV010000516.1:0-4389 GCF_018070405.1 Micromonospora sp. D75 | reverse complement strand
CCGGCGACACGCCGCTGGCCGGCGCGGTACGCGCGGAGCTGGCCGAACGCTGGCCGGGCGCGCCGCTGCTCAGCGCCGGGGACGGGGCCGCCGCCGCGGCCTGGCTCGCCGCCCGGGACCTGCCCGAGGTGACCGACCCGGCGGCGCTGCACGCCCGCCTCGTGCCCCCACCCGCCTGACCCGCGCTGCGGCGGGTCAGGGCAGCGCGGTCAGCGCGGCGGCGAGGCGCGCCCAGACGTGGGTACGCCAGCCACCGTCGAGCAGCGTGAAGGTACGCCGCTGAAGCGGATCGTCCGGATCGAACCCGGCGTGCTCCAGGAACAGCCGGGTGCCCCGCCCCTCGGGCACAAGCGTCCAGGTGACCACCGTGTCGAGCGTGCCGCCGCGCCAGGCCCACCGCATCCGGCGCGGCTCGTCCAGTTCCAGCACCTCGCAGTGGACCGTCCCGTCGAACCGCTGGCCGGGTCGCGCGTCGGTCCGGAACGTGAACCGGTGCCCGCGTACGGGCCGGAAGTCGTTCGGCATGAGCCAGCGTCCGATCAGATCGGAATCGGTCAGCGCGCGCCACACCTTGGCGGGCGGGTGCGGCAGGAACTGGTCCACCGCGATGCGGGTCGACTCACTCATCCGGCATCGCGTCCAGCACGTCGCCCAGGCCGGCCAGCCGCTGCCTCCAGAACCGCTCGTACGGGGTGAGCCAGTCGGCCACCTCCCGCAGCGGCTCGGGGCGCAGCGCGTAGACCCGCTGCCGGCCGACGGGCCGCTCGGTCACCAGCCCGGCGTCCTTGAGCACCCGCAGGTGCTCCGACAGGCTGGGACGCCGCATCTCGAAGCGGTCGGCGAGCCGCTGCACCGGCTGCTCCCCCTCGTCGCGGAGCAGCCGCAGCACCTCCCGCCGGGTCGGGTTGGCCAGCGCCGCGAACACGTCCGGCTCAGACACGGGTCTCCTGCAGGACGAGCCCGTTGCCGTCCGGGTCGGCGAAGGTGACATAGCGCCCCCAGGGCACGACCTGGACGCTGTCCTCGGCGAACGCCACCCCCCGCTCGCGCAGCCGGGCCACGTCCGCGTCGAGGTCGTCGCTCTCCAGCACCAGCCCGCGCAGCGAGCCGGCCGGCATGCTGTCGAACCAGGTGACGAGCGTCAGCGTGGTCACCGCGCCCCGGGGCGCCACCTGGACCCAGCGGCCGTCCGGCATCGGGTTGTCCCGGACCAGGTCGAAGCCGAGGACGTCGACGTAGAAGTCGCGGGCCCGGTCCTGGTCGCCGACGGGGACGGAGACGATCTGGGCGTGAGTGACGGACATGCCCGCCAGCATAGGTAGGAGATTTCCTACCGGTCAAGCGGAACGAAGGCCGGCCGGGATCTGCCGACCGGCCTCCGTCACCCGCTCAGGCGTTCGGACCGCCCGGCTGCCCCGGCTGCCAGCCCTGCGGCGCCGGCTGCCCGGCGTGCGGCGGGTACGCCGCGTGCTGCTGCGGCGCCTGACCGGGATACCCCTGCGGCGGCGCGCCGTACGGCGCCGGCTGACCCTGCGGCACGCCGTACGGCGTGGGCTGGCCCTGCCCCGCCGGGTACATCCCCGGCTGCTGCGGCGCGCCCGCGAACTGCTGTGCCGCCGCCTGCTCGCGTGCCTCCTTGCGCGCCTTCACCGCGCGCACGATCAGCAGGATCGGCAGGACGAAGACGTAGAAGAAGATCCGGTAGCTGTCGCCGTCGAAGAGGAACAGCAGGTAGAAGCCGTACCCGAAGAAGGCCAGGCCGACGACTACGTTGAGGATGCGGGAGCCGGTCCCCTGTTCCTTGACGGCCACGCCTACCGCGACCATCGCGATGCCGCCGAGCAGCAGCAACAGCGTGTAGATGAGGAAGAACATGAGATTCCTGTCGATAGATGAGCGTGCCGGCCCACCCTAGGTCAGTTCGATCTTCCCCACTGCCCCGTTGCCTGTGGCAACCACCTCACTTGAGCTGCCCCGCGGTCAGTCCGGACTGGACCTGACGCTGGAACGCCACGTACACCACGAGGACCGGCAGCACCGCGATGGTCAGGCCGGCGAACAACTGGGCGTAGTCACCGGCGTAGCCCTGGCTGACCGCGAGCGAACTCAGGCCCTGGGCGAGCATCCGGTCCTGCCCGTCGCCGGGGATGAGCACCTGGGGCAGCAGGAACTGGTTCCAGTGGCTCAGGAAGTTGAAGATCCCGACACTGATCAGTCCCGGTCGCGCCATCGGCAGCATCACCCGGAAGAACAGCCGGAAGTGCCCGCACCCGTCGATCAGCGCGGCCTCCGCCACCGAGGTCGGCAGCGTCCGGAAGAACGCGGTCAGGAAGAACACCGTGAACGGCAGCGAGTAGGCGGTGTAGACCAGGATCAGGCCGGGCCAGGTGCCGAGCAGGCCGACGCTGCGGACCACGAAGAACAGCGGCACCAGGGCCAGGAACACCGGGAACATCATGCCGCCGACGAACAGGTAGTAGACCACCTGCCGGCCCCGGAACTCGTAGCGCGCGAAGACGTACGCGGCGGTGGCGCCGAGCAGCATGGTCAGACTCAGCGAGCCGGACACCACCACCAGGCTGTTGAAGAAGAACCGGCCGATGTGCGCGGTGCTCCAGGCCCGCGCCCAGTTGTCGAAGCGCAGCGCCTCGGGCAGCCCCCACGGCTCGGCGATGATCTCGCCGTTGCTCTTCAGCGAGCTGAGCACCATCCAGGCCAGCGGCAGCACCGTCATGGCCGCCCAGAGCATGAGGAAGCCGTGCGAGAAGACGTTCGCCACGCCCAGCTCACGCCGGGGCGGACGGTCGGCCGGGGTCGCCGCGCGGGTCGCCTCGGCGCCCGGGGCGCCGGTGTCCACGGTGGTCACGAGTACTCGATCCGATCGCGCCGGGCGGTGCGCAGCGCCAGCACCGCCACCGAGAGGGTCAGGAAGAACATCGCCACACCGATCGCCGAGGCGTACCCGAACTTGTTCTCGCTGCCGAACGACGTGTCGTACATCCGCAGCCCGATCACGTCGGAGGAGAAGTTCGGCCCGCCGTTGGTCATGAGCTGGACCAGGATGAAGCCGTCCAGCGCCGCGATGGCCAGGTAGATCCACGCGACCTGGATGGTGTCCCAGAGCAGCGGAATGGTGATCTTCCGCAGCATCGTGGTGCGGGACGCGCCGTCGAGCAGCACCGCCTCGTAGATGTCACGCGGGATGGCCTGCATGGCGGCGCCGAAGAGCACCACGTAGAAGCCGACGTTGCTCCACACCATCACCGCCAGCACGCACCAGAACGCGAAGCGCGGGTCGCCGAGCCAGGCCGGGGTGGCCAGCCCGACGGCGCGCAGGGCGCCGTTGAGCAGGCCACTCGTCGGACTGTAGATCTCCTTCCAGAGCAGCGCGATGATCACCACGGAGAGCACCTGCGGGAAGAAGTAGACGAGCCGGTAGACCGAGGTGCCCCGCACCCCGGTCACCCCGGCCCGGCCCCGGCGGCCGCCCATGGTGAGCATGCTGGCGAAGAACAGGCCCAGCCCGATCGTCACCACCGGCACCACGGCGAGCAGGATCGCGTTGTTCTTCAGGGCGTTCCACACGTACCCGTCGTTCAGCAGCGTGCGGAAGTTCGCCATGCCGACCGGGTCGGCCTGCGCGGAGTAGCCCATCCAGTCGGTGGTGGAGATCTGAAAAGCCTGGAGGTACGGCGAGAGCACGAAGATGCCGTACAGCGCCAGCGGGGGCAGCAGGAACGTGAGGATCAGGGGGAGGCGACCCTGTCGCATCACGCGGACCGCTTGTACTTCTTGACCGAGCTGTCTCCGGCGATCGAGTCGGCGCCCTTCTGGCACTGGTCGAGGAACTCGGCCGGGCCGATCCGGCCGCTGAAGAACTCGCCGCAGGCCGCGTCGACGAGGTTGCGCTCCAGCTTGCGGTAGTAGTTGTTGTAGACCCAGTTGAAGCCGTTGGACCCGGACGCGTCGAGCGCCTTGACCACGGTGCTGAGCCCGTACGGCAGGTCGACGCCCTCGGTGGCGCCGGCGACCACGGGCAGGCTGGCGACCTTCTTGGTGAAGTCCTGCGCGCCCTTGCGGGACAGCATGGTCCGGAAGTACTCCAGGCCACCGGCTACGTTCTTCGCCTTCGCCGGCACCATGAACGGCTCGCCCGCGGTGCCGCGGATCGCCTCGTACGGCAGCTTGTCGCCGCTGCCCAGGCTCGGCGTGGGCGCGACTGTCATGTTGAAGCCGGGCGGCGTGACGTCCTTCTGCTCGCTCTCCAGCCAGGAGCCGCAGGAGATGAACGCGGCCTTGCCCTGGCACCAGGCGGTCTGCGACTGCTTGTGGTCCAGGCCCGGGGAGCCGGCGAGGATGAACTTGTCCTTGACGATCTGGTGCCAGGCG
>NZ_JAGPXV010000515.1:0-4397 GCF_018070405.1 Micromonospora sp. D75 | reverse complement strand
TATTCGTCGGCAGCGTCAGTTGTGTATAAGAGACAGATGCTGCTCGGCCGGGCGGCGTCACTGATCCGGTCGACAAGCTCCGAGCGGAACCGGGACGGGCGGACGATCAGGGCGGCGACCACTGTGGCGGCCACGGCGAGCAGAGCCAGCCAGATCACGGCGGCAGCGGGGACGTCGGGCAGGACGGTGGAGAAGACGGTCTGCATCACCAGCACCTCAAGGTGGAACGACTGACGAACAACGGTTTGTGGCCCGGTCATCCGGGTGGGGTGCGTCTCGCTACGGAGACGCGGCAGGGCGCGCGGGTGCGGCAGGTGTGGCCGCGCCGGGGCGTACCGGAAAGGTGGCCCGGTCAGGCGCGCGGCGGACCGCGGCGGGCGATGGCTGCCCGAGCCGGGTCGGCGACGGCGACGGCCTCGACGCCGGGCACCCGCCCGGCGGCTGTGGATTCGGTGCCGGCCGCGTCGGCGGCGGGACCGGAGGTGGACCGCGGCGCGCCGTCGGCCGTCGTGCCGCCCGCCGCGACCGTCGTCAGGCCGACCTCGGCCGGAACCGGAGACGCGATCACGCTCGGCGCGGCGGCGGAGGCGACAGTGACCGCGACGGACTGCTCGGTCACGGCGGCATGGGCGGGTGCGGCGGCGATGCCCTGGAGGCCGACGATCAGCACCAGGCCGGCCACGGCCGTGCGGGCGATCCGGCGCAGCGTCGCCGTCCAGGTGGACGGGGCGAACGCTACGGGCAGCACCAATTCAACCTATCGGTCAGCGGACGATTTCGCAGCTCAAAGATCTTGCTGGTTACGTGAGCCGTCCCACGGGTCGCTGTGGACGGACCGCTGCCTCGATGCCGCTGTCAGTTGCCGCCGAGCACCGGCGGCGGAGCGCCGTCGCCGTCGCCCCAGACCATCTCGTCCTCGGTGAGCCAGGTCAGCCGGCCGTCGGACTCGTCGTCGCCGTGGCTGCCGCGACCACCGAGCACGCCGCCGCGGCCGGCCATCGCGGGCCGCCCGGTGCCGCCGGCCCGCTCGCCGGACCTGCCCCCGGCCTCGACCACCAGGCCGCGACCGGAGGTGAGCCGGCCGGTGCCGGCCGCCGCGCGGTTCTCCGCGCCGGGCGCGCCGCCGAACCGGGCCGAGGACGCAGAGTTGGGACCGGTGCCCGCGAGCGACCCGGTGCTGAGCACGCCGGGGGCGCCGTAGAGCCCGCCGCCCCCGCCGGCCGTCATCGTGGCGGGGCCGCCGCCGGAGCCGAAGCCCGCGCCGCCGCCGCTCGTCGGGCCGCCGGGGGTGCCGGACAACGGGCCGGCGCCGGCCAGCGAGGTGCCGCCCGGGTCGACGGTGCCGCCGGTGGTGACCGAGCCCGGAGCGCCCGCGCCGGGGTTGCCGCCCGGTGTGCCCGCGCCCGGGGCGCCCGCACCGGGCGTGCCGCTGGTCGGCGCCGTGTGGTGCACGCCCGACGTGGTGGCGGTGGCGCTCGCTCCCGGGCCGAAACTGCCCAGGCTAGGGCCGGACGACGGCGTCTTGACCGAGGGGCCGTTCTGCAGCGTCGGGTCGCCGTTGCTGGTGTTGCCGGGCAGCTCGACCTCGGGCGGGTCCGGCACGACGATCCGGCCGTACGCCGAGAAGTCGTAGCCCTCGGCGAGCTTCGCCACGACCTGCACCATCCGCTGGTGCGCCTTCTCCTGCTCGGCCTTGTCCTGCTGGTGGCCGACGATCCCGCCGATCACCGCGCCGGGGGCGCCGCCGAGCAGGAAGCCCTTGCCGGCGCCGGAGAGCAGCTTGTCGTTGTCGTCGGTCTTCTCCGGGCTCTCCGCCTTGGACTGCGCGGCCCGCAGCTCGCTGGACATCATGTCGAGGCCCTGCCGGATGCCCGTCATGCCCTCGGCGAGGTTGCCGGAGTAGCGCACGACCATGTCCAGCCGCCTGGTGAACTCGCGCGCGGCGTCGCCGGTCCAGCTCTTGGACAGCGCCTCCAGGTCGGCGGTGAGGTCGCGGCCGAGGTCGTCGAGCGTGCTCTTGAGGGAGGTCCACTGGGCGCTGAGCGCCTCGATCTGCTTCGGGTCGCCGGCGTTGACGCCCTGGTAGAGCTCCTCGTGGCTGACGTGCTCGTAGCGCCGGGTGTACTCAGACACGCGGGTCCTCCTTCGGCTGCTTCATCGCCTCGTTCAGCCCCGAGAGGGCGGCGGCGATGTCGGCCGCGGCGGCGGCGTTGCGGGCCTCGGCGGTCTTGTAGTTCGTCATGATCTTGTGGGTCGCCTCGCGGGCGGCCAGGATCGCCCGGCGCAGCCGGTCGACGTGGTTGACGTAGCTCTGGTGCGTCTCGGAGTAGCGACGTGCGTTGTCGGTCGCGTCGGTGAACGTGCCGAGCGCGGGCGGGCGGCACTGCATCTGGGTGTTCAGCTTGCGCAACACCGACTCCGCCTCGTCCAGCCGCCGCTCAAGTCGCTGGTGGAAGTCCTCCAGGGACAGTACGTCTACTGTCGTGCGCCCCGTCATGGCTGCATCCCCGTAGTCATCGTCGATAACCTTCGCCGCACTCAGGTTAGTCGAAACGCGCCAACCCGGGCGACCCGTGACAGGCCCCATCCACATCGGACCCGGGCGGGGCCGGTCAACCGCCCTGGACCTGGGCCGCGGCGCCGCCGGTGGAGGGGGTCGCGGTGGGCGCCGCCGGGGTCGAGGCATCGAAGTACGCCATCGCGTCCTGGCGCGACAGCGTCGGGCCGGTCGGCACCAGCGCCAGCAGCGAGGCGGGTACGGCCAGCGGGGTCACGTCGCCGTACCCGAGGGCGCTCTTCGCGTCGCCCCCGGCGGTGCCGAGCGGAAAGCGGATGCCCTGGGCGGTGATCAGGTAGACCGTCGACCCGGCCGCCGGCTTGCCGCTCTCTCCGGCCGTGGCCTGCGCCAGCACGCCCTTGCCGCCGGGCAGCAGCACGTTCTCGGCGGTGCGTACCGCGTCCCGGCCGCCCTGCCGCGACGGCATCGCGGTCGCCTCGGTCAGCTCGGCCGGCGGGGAGTCGAAGACCTCAAGCGTGGTGGTCGGCGGCTGGCCGGGCGGGCCGGGCCGGTAGGTGGCGCAGAGCACCGTGCGCCCCGGGCGGACCTCGTGCGGCGTCGGCAGCCGGGCGGGCAGGCCGTCCGGCTCCAGCCGCTGGTCGGTGAGGAGCCGGCCCGCCTCGTCCGGCGTGATCTGCGCCACCTCGCCACCCCGGCCGAGCAGCAGCAGCGCGGTCACCTCCCGGACCGTGGCCAGGCCCTGCCGGGTGAGCACGTAGTACTGGCCGGCCGCCTGGTAGACCTGGCCGATCCGGGCCGGCCGGCCGCCCACCGTGAGCCCGCTCGCGCCGCCGTCCCCGTCGATCGTGGGCTTACGCAGCACCGGGCCCACCGGCACCGCGTTCAGCAGCTGCTGCCCGACGGTGAGATTCGTGACGCCGGCCATCTTCAACGCCACCAGCGCCTGGTCGTCGCCGGCGACACGCAGCCGCGAGCCGCCGGTGAGCAGGTAGCGGGCGTCGCCGGTGCGCACCACGACGGCCCGGTCGGTGAGCGCGGTGCCGCCGGGCAGCGTCCGGTCGATCACCAGGTGCGTGGTGGAGCGCTGCGTGTCGTTCGGGTCGGGCACGTCGCACACCGACCAGGGGAGCCCGACCAGGGACTTGCGGTCCGGCAGGTCGTCGGGGGCGCCCACGATGCCGACCAGCCGGCCGCGCGGCCGGTCCTTGATGGACGCCTGGGACATGGTGCGGGGCTTCGCCGCCGCGTCGTCGACGATCAGCCGCGCCGAGGCGTAGTTGAGCGTCGGGCGCAGCACCCGGTCCTCGCCGAAGTAGTACGTCGCGCCGGTCTCCCGCTCGATCACCAGCGTGTTCGGCTCCAGCGGCGCCGAGTTGCTGGTGAGCTGCCCGTACGCGCCCACCCCGCCGAGCACCACGGCGGCCGCGATCACGCTGCCGAACACCGCCATGCCGAGGCGGCGCATCGGCAGGTCGTTGGTCTCCGGGTCGCCCGACAGCAGCGCCGAGACGATGCGGCGGGTGACGAAGCGGTACGCCTGGACCTGATCGCGGCGGGTCCGCATGACTAACCTCCGGCGGGGTGGGTCCAACGACGACAGGGCCGAGCGGCGTCGCGGGCTTCCCTACGATAAGGGGCCACCGGGGGTGCGCCGGACCCCGTCCGCCGCCCGAACGCCGCACCCCGCCGGCGGATGTCCAGGATGTCCAGAAGGGACGCTCACCGATGACGCAGCTGCAGGCGCCACCCGGTCGTACGGCCACCGCCCCCGCCGTACCGGTGGACCGGCCGGTCACCCCGGCCGACAAGCGCCGCCGGGGCCGGCTCGGCCCGGTCGTGGTCGGGCAGCTCGTCGTGGTGGAGTGCGCCGCGCTGGCGG
>NZ_JAGPXV010000514.1:0-4422 GCF_018070405.1 Micromonospora sp. D75 | reverse complement strand
CCTCGGCGCTGCCTTCGGCCGCGAACAGCACCGGCTTCAGCGGCTGCGGCAGCTGGTGGTCCAGGGCCGCGCAGACCTCGTCGAGGGCCGCCGCGAAGACGGGGAACGTGTCGTACAGCTGGCGGCCGGTGCCGGGGCGCTGGGCGCCCTGGCCGGAGAACTGGACGGCGAGGCCGCCGGCGCGTCGCCGGGCGGTGACCACCGCTGGGTGCTCCTCCCCGGCGGCCAGGGCGCGCAGCGCGGCCAGCCGGGTCTCCCGGTCGGCGGCGATCACGGTGGCCCGCCGGCCGAGGTGGGCGCGGCCGTCGGCGAGCGCCCAGGCGACCAGGCCGGCCGGGTCGTCGCCGGTCGCGACGTGGTCGGCCAGCCTCCCGGCCTGCTCGCGCAGGGCGGGCAGATCGGCGGCGGAGACCGGCCACGGCAGGGCCACGGCGCGGTGGTCGCGTCGCGCTTCGCCGTGCCCCGCGGTCACGTCGAACGTTGCGGTGTCGGCGGCGGCGACCGGCGCCGGGGCCTCCTCGATGATCACGTGGGCGTTGGTGCCGCTGATGCCGAACGAGGAGACGCCGGCCCGGCGGGGTCCGTCCGTGGCGGCCCACGGTCGTGCTTCGGTGAGCAGCGCCAGCGTGCCGGAGGACCAGTCGACGTGCGGGGTCGGCGCGTCGACGTGCAGGGTCTTCGGCAGCACCTCGTGTTGCAGGGCCAGCACCATCTTCATCAGGCTCGCCGCGCCCGCCGCGGCCTGGGTGTGGCCGATGTTCGACTTCACCGACCCGAGCCACAGCGGCCGCTCGGCGGTTCGGTCCCTGCCGTACGTGGCCAGCAGCGCCTGCGCCTCGATCGGGTCGCCGAGGGTGGTGCCGGTGCCGTGTGCCTCGACGACGTCCACGTCTGCGGGGGTGAGGCCGGCGTTGTCCAGCGCGTGCCGGATGACCCGCTGCTGGGCGGGTCCGTTCGGGGCGGTGAGGCCGTTGCTCGCGCCGTCGGAGTTGACGGCGCTGCCCCGTACGACGGCGAGGATCCGGTTGCCGTCGCGCTGGGCGTCGGAGAGCCGCTGGAGCAGCAGGACGCCGACGCCCTCGCCCCAGCCCGTGCCGTCGGCGGCCTCGGCGAACGCCTTGACCCGCCCGTCGGCCGCGAGGCCGCGCTGCCGGGAGAACTCCAGGAACGCGCCCGGGGTCGACATCACCGTCACGCCGCCGGCGAGGGCGAGGTCGCACTCGCCGCTGCGCAGCGCCTGCGCGGCCAGGTGCAGCGCCACCAGCGACGACGAGCAGGCCGTGTCGACGGTGACCGCCGGGCCGTGCAGCCCGAACGAGTACGCCAGGCGGCCCGAGACCACGGACGCGCCGTTGCCGGTCGCCTGGTAGCCCTCCACCTGCGAGCGGGCGCCCAGCAGCAGCGTGGCGTAGTCCTGCCCGTTGGTGCCCATGAAGACGCCGGTGGCGGAGCCGCGTACCCGGTGCGGGTCGATGCCGGCGCGTTCGAAGACCTCCCAGGTGGTGTGCAGCAGCAGCCGCTGCTGCGGGTCCATGGCGAGGGCCTCGCGCGGGTTGATCCCGAAGAACGCGGCGTCGAAGCCGACGACGTCGTGCAGGAAGCCGCCGCTGCGGGTGTAGCTGGTGCCGACCCGCTCCGGGTCGCTGTCGAACAGGCTGTCGAGGTCCCAGCCCCGGTCGGCCGGCATCGGCGTGACCGCGTCCACCCCCTCGGCCAGCAGGCGCCACAGCTCCTGCGGCGACGACACGCCGCCCGGGAAGCGGCAGGCCATGGAGACGATCGCGATCGGCTCGTCGGCCGCCGGCCGGGCAGAGGCCACGCCGCCGGTGACCGGGCCGCCGTCCGCGCCGATGACGATTTCGGTACGCAGGAAGCGGGCCAGTTCCGCCGCCGACGGGTGGTCGAAGACCACTGTCGACGGCAGGGTCAGGCCGGTGACCCGGCCCAGCCGGTCCCGCAGTTGCACGGCGGCGAGGGAGTCGAAGCCCAGTTCCCGGAACGCCCGGCCGGCGGGCACCTGGTCGGTGGTGGGGTGGCCGAGCACGGCCGCCGCCTCCGCGCGGACGAGGTCGACCAGCAGCGCCTCCTGGCCGGTCGCCGGCAGCGTGGCGAGCCGGTTGCGCAGCCCGTCGGTGGCGGCGGCGCTCTCCGGCCGCTGCGGCTCTTCGGCGACGGCGGGGGCGACCCGGTCGAAGAGGTGGCTCGGCCGTGCGGCGGTGAACGCCGTGACGAACCGGGACCAGTCGACGTCCACGATCACGGGGGCCGCCTCGGGGGCGTTCACCCAGCGGCCGAGCGCCGCGACGGCGGCGTCGGGCGCGAGCGGGCTGAACCCGCGGCGGCGCAGGCCGTCGGCGGTCTCCCCGGCGGCCATGCCGTCCTCCGCCCACGGGCCGTACGCCAGCGCGGTGGCGGGCAGGCCCTTCGCCCGGCGGGCTGCGACGAGGGTGTCGAGCAGGGCGTTGCCGGCCGCGTAGCCGGCCTGCCCGCCGCCGCCCCAGACACCGGCGACCGAGGAGAAGACCACGAACGCGTCGAGGTCGCGACCCCGGCAGGCGGCGTCGAGGTGCAGGGCGCCGAGCACCTTGCCGGCCAGGGTGTCCGACAGCTCGCCGTCGGTCACCTCGTACGCCGGGGTGGTGCCGCCGGACGCTCCGGCGGTGTGCACGACGGCGGTCAGCTCCGGCAGGTCCGCCACGAGGGCGTCGACGGCGGCCCGGTCGGTGACGTCGCACGCCACGACCCGCACCGCACCCAACTCGGCCACCAGCTCCGCCGCACCCGGAGCCCCCGGACCCCGCCGCGAGGCGAGGACCACCTCACCGGCCCCGTTCGCCAGCAACCAGCGGGCCACGTGCCGACCCAACGCTCCTGTACCACCGGTCACCAGCACCGTCCCGGCGGGCCGCCAACCTGACCCGGCGGGCGGCGCGGCCGGCACCAGCCGCCGGCCGAAGATGCCGCTGCGCCGGACGGCCACCTGGTCCAGGGTGCCGTCGGCGAGGACCGCGACGAGCCCGGCGCGGGCGCCGCGGTCGGCGCGGGCGGGCAGGTCGACCAGGCCGCCCCAGCGGTCCGGCTGTTCGAGGGCGACGACCCGGCCCAGGCCCCAGGCCAGGGCCGCCCAGACGTCGTCGACCCGTTCGCCGGCAGTGACGGGCATCGCGGTCCGACTGAGCGCCCACACCCGTCCGGCCAGGCCGGTGTCGGTGAGCGCCCGGACGAGGGTGAGCAGGGCGGCCGTGCCAGCGGGCAACGCCGGCGTGTGCGCCGGGGGCCGGTCCTGGCGGGGCAGGACGCAGAGCACCCCGGCCCAGCCGTCCCCGCTGATCCGGCGCAGCCGCTCGCCCAGGTCGGCGCGGTCGAGGGTGGACGACACGGTGAGCGTGTCCACCCGGGCGCCGGCCTGGGTGAGGGTCTTCGCCACGCCCGCGTCGGCGCCGCTGTCGACGGTGACGATCAGCCACCGCCCGGACAGCCTGGTCTTCGGGTTCGGCCGGACCGGCTCCCACCCGATCCGGTACGACCACCCGTCCAGCGCGGTGTCCCGGGACCGGTGACGACGCCAGCGCGAGAGGACCGGCAGGGCCGGGCCGAGCGTGTCCAGGGCGTCGGGGTCGTCGCCGAGTTCGGCGGCGAGGGCGGCCAGGTCGCCACGCTCGACGGCGGTCCAGAACTCGACGTCGCCGCCGTCCGGGGCGGCCCGCTTCTCGGCCGTGCCCTCGGGCCAGTAGCGCTGGTGCTGGAAGGCGTACGTGGGCAGGTCGACGCGGCGCGCGCCGGTGTCGGCGAACCACTGCGTCCAGGTCACCGGCATCCCGTGCACGTGCAGTTCGGCCAGGGCGTGCAGCAGCGCGTGCGCCTCCGGGCGGTCACGGCGCTGCACGGCCACCGCCAGCACACCGTCGTCGTCGGGCAGCACGTCGGCGGTCATCGCGGTCAGGACGCTCTGCGGACCGACCTCCAGGAACGTGTCCACCCCGGCAGCCCGCACAGCGGCGATCCCGTCGGCGAACCGCACCGCCTCGCGCACGTGCCGCACCCAGTACTCCGGCGTGCGGATCTCGTCGCCGGCCAGGGCACCGGTCACGTTCGACACCACCGGCAACAACGGCGTGGCAAACGTGAGGCCGTGCAGGACCGCGCGGAACTCGGCCAGCATCGGCTCCATCAACGGACTGTGGAACGCATGGCTCACCGTCAGCCGGCGAGTGCGCACGCCCCGCTCCCGCCAGACCCGCTCCACCTCGTCCAGGGCCTCGACGGCACCGGAGACGACGACGGCGGCAGGCCCGTTAACCGCCGCGATACCGAGACGGTCGGTCATCCCGGCGAGAGACTCCGCCACCGCAGCCTCGTCGGCCGCCACCGCCAGCATCCCGCCACCGGCCGGCAGCGCCTGCATCAACCGACCCCGCGCGG
>NZ_JAGPXV010000513.1:0-4426 GCF_018070405.1 Micromonospora sp. D75 | reverse complement strand
GCCGGTGGCCCGCAGCAGCTCGCTCTGCGCGGTCCGCAGGTCGCTGATCATCGCTTCGCCGTAGGTGCGCACCCCCTGCGACCACGCGCGTCCGGCCAGCTCCGCGCCCTCCCGCACCAACTCCCGGGTGCGTTCCAGGTCCTCGTCGTCGCCGCCGCGGCAGGCCCGGTTCAGCTCCCGCGTGGCCGCGCCGAGGCGGACCACCGCGTCCGGCAGCGCGGGCGGGATCGGCTCGTCGTACTGCAACGCGGTGGCGGAGCGCCGGGCGATCGACCGGGCGTAGAGCACCAGCCGTTCCAGGTGCTGCGTCGCCTCGGCGTACCTGTGGAACTGGGCCCGGCGGCGCCAGCGGACGGGCGCGATGGTCACCACCTCCTCGGCCCCGCTGAGCGCGTCGTTGAGCCGCCCGATGTCCGGCTCGAGTCCGCGCAGGTCCTCCAACGCGCGCTGAGCCTCGTCGGCGTCGCGCCGGGTCAGCGCGTGCGCGACGGCGTCGAGTTGCGCGGTGAGCCCGGCGGTCACCGGCTCCACCGCCTTGCCCAGCACCCGGATCGGGTTGACCGGCAGCAGCAGCGCCACCACGAACAGGCCGACCAGCCCGCCCACCAGCGCGTCGAAGAGCCGGGGCAGTTCCAGGCCGGGCTGCACCGGCGCGAGCGTGGCGATCAGCACCGCCGTACCGCCCGCCTGGCCGACCAGCGCGCCGCCGCGCCCGGCCACCAGCAGCGCGGTGGCGATGGCGAGCGTGACCACCAGGCCCGTCTGCCAGGAGCCGCTGCCGAGCAGGGCGCGCAGCAGGTCACCGACCACGATGCCGAGGCCCACGCCGATGAGCAGTTCGAACGTGCGCCGGGCCCGCTGGCCGATCGCGGTGGCGATGGTGCCGACCGCGGCGGCCGGGGCGAAGACGTGCCCGCCGGAGCCGAGCAGCCACTGGGCGAGCAGCGCGGCGAGCGCCGCGGCCAGCCCGGCCTGCGCGGAGATCACCACGGTGATCTCCAGTTGGCGCATCCGGTTCCGGCTGGCCATGCCGCCCTCGGCACGGGCCCGGGCGAGGGCGCTGCCGCCCCGCTCGACCACCCGGTCCAGGGGCGAGCGGACGGTGTCGCGAGGGCGGTCGGCCATGTCGCCGGTTACCCGCCCCCGTGCCGGTGAATCGTCCGCCCGGCCCGGCCGGCGCCCGGATCAGCGCCCGAAGGTGCGGTCGAGCAGGTCGAACAACGCGGCCCAGTGCCGCTTCGTGGCCTGCTCGTCGTACATCGGCGTGTCCGACTGGGTGTAGCCGTGGCGGGCGCCGGGATAGACCTCGGAGCGGTAGGTGACACCGGCCGCGTCCAGCGCCTTCTTCAGCACGGCGATCTGCTCGGCGGTCATCGACGGGTCGGCGTCGGCGTGCCCGAAGTAGAGCTCGCCGCTCACCGTGCCGAGGCCCAGGTGCGGGCTGTCCGGCGCGTCGGTGACCACCCGCCCGGCGTGGAACGCGGCCGCCGCGGCGATCCGGTCCGGCAGCGCCTCGATCGCGCGCAGCGCGTTCATGCCGCCCATGCAGTACCCGGTGATCGCCGCCGGACCCGGCGCGACGTCCGGCTGGGCGGCGAGGAAGTCCAGGTAGGCGGCGGTGTCCCGGGCCACCGTCTCCGGCGTCAGTGCGGCCATCATCGGCCCGATGCTCTCGAACAGGGCGCCGCGGCGGCTGTCGTCGGCGAGCGCGCCGAGGTCGATCAGCGGGGCGCGTCCGGCGCGGTAAAACAGGTTGGGCGCCAGCACGACGTATCCGCGCTCGGCGATCGTCGCGGCCATCTCCGCCACCCGGGACCGCAGCCCGAAGGCGTCCATGAACAGCAGGACGGGCGGGAAGGGGCCACCGGAGTCCGGCCGCGCCAGGTAGGCGTCAGCCGTTCCGTCGGGGGTGGGCACGTCCACGGTCGTCGGCTGCACTGTCGGGGCCTCCTTGCTGCGGGTTCCGGGCTGCACGCTACCCCCGGCCCGGCGGCGCCGGCGCCTCGGGCTCGCGACCCGTTTGCCGACGTCCAGCGTGGGAATCCGGCAATCCCAGCGGAGGAAGGCGGCGAGATGGACCAGGATCAGTTCATCGGCGCGGTGGCCCGGCGGTGCGGCGCGTCCGCGGAGCAGGCCACGGCGATCACCCGGGCGACGTTGACGACGCTGGCCGAGCGGATCGACGGCGGGGAGGCCCGCGACCTTGCCGACCAGCTGCCCGAGGCGCTGCGGGCCTACGCGTTCGGCCCGGCCGAGGCGGCCGAGCCGTTCGGGCTCGACGTGTTCGTGGAGCGGGTCAGCGGACGCGCCGACGTGGACGTGGACGCCGCCCGCGACGGCATCACGGCGGTGTTCGACGTGCTGCGCGACGCCGTCGACCCGGCCGCGTACGCCCAGGTCGTCACGCAGCTTCCCGCCGAGTACGGCGACGTGGCCGACCAGAGCGCCCCGTACGTGCGGCGCACCGCGTGAGCGAGGACGCGCTGCGCCGCCCGCCCGAGGCCGACGCGCAGGAGCAACGGCAGGACGAGACGCTCGTCGGGCCACCCGACACGGTAGACAGGGCGGTGCCCGAGGCGAGCGAGGCGGACCTGGCCGAGCAGGGCGTGCTGCGCCCGCCGAGCGACCGCGCCGGCCTGGGCGAGTCGGTACGCGACGATCTGACCGCCGCCGACGCGGTGGAGCAGAACACGGAGATCCCGCTGCCCGACGAGGAGCACTGGGCCTGACCGGCTCAGTGGTCCGGGCTGTCCGCCCGGGCCATCAGCCGCAGCGCGTTCGGGTCCAGACCGATCCGGACCGGGGTCTGCCCGTACGGCTCGCCGTCGACCTCGATGCGGGCCGGCCGGTCGGTGTCCAGCCACAGCTGGCGTACCGCCAGGAACGGCTCGTCGCCGAGCGTGCGGCGGTGGCCGGCCGCCGCGTTGCGCGCCGTCTCGCGCAGCAGCCCGCGCCGGGTCGGCCCACCCACCGGGTACGCGACCAGCAGCCGGTCGTCGGCGGTGGCGTCGGCGGTGATCGGGCGGCCGGCGTGGAAACCGCCGTTTGCCACGTACACCTGATGGGTGGTGAACGTGTGCTCGCGTCCCTCGGCGCGGACCGTCACGCGCAGCGGCCGGTGCCGGGCCAGCAGACCCAGCCCGGTCATCGGGTACGCGAGCCGCCCGGCGGCCCGCTTCAGCCCCGGCGGCGCGGCCTGCATGATGTCGGCGGACAGCCCGATCCCGACGTGGTTGGTGAACCGGGTGTCGCCGATCAGGCCCAGGTCGACGTCGATCACCTTGCCGTCGGTGAGCACCGCGATCGCGGCGTCCAGGTCGAGCGGCACGCCGACGGTGCGGGCGAAGTTGTTGGTGGTGCCCAGCGGCAGCAGACCCAGCGCGACGTCCCGGTGGGCGAGCAGCCGGGCGGCCGCGCCGACGGTGCCGTCGCCGCCGCCGGTGACCAGCAGGTCCGGCCCGAGGTCGGCGGCCTCGGCGAGCACCCGGTCCAGTTCGCCGGGCCGGTCCACCGGGTACGCGCCGAGCAGCGTGAACCCGGCCGCGCGCAGGCGGCCGTGGACGGTGTCGTAGAGCCGCCGGCCACGGCGGGAGTGGGCGTTGACCACCAGCGCCGCCCGCCGTCGTCCCCGGATCGCCGTGGTCAGCTCCTGCTTGCTCCGCACGGTTGCGACAGTAGCCGCCCCGCCCGGCAGCGGTCCGGTCGCGCTGCCGACGTGGACGGCATCGGTTACCGTCGCGACGGCCGTGATCGTCGATCTTCGAGGGTGGATGTCCCGATGAATCAGCCGGCAACACCGCAGGCGCCAGCGCCCCAGCACACCCAGCCGAACCGCCCGGCGCGGACCCTGATCGGGCTGGCGCTGATCGTCCCGGCCGTGATCGCCTGGGTCTGGTCGTACGTCCTGCCCACCCTGTCCACAGTGGCCCGCAGCTTCCAGGGTGACGGGCCGCGCGGCTCGGGCGAGTCGGCCGGTACGGCGAACTACGAGGCCGCCCTCACCTCCGGCTTCGCCGGGCAGGTCGGGTTCGCGGTGCTGCTCGCCCTGATCCCGCTGGCGGTGGCGCTGCTCGCCGCGCCGCTGCTCGCCGTCCTCGCCGACCGGGCCGGCCGGGTCGCCCGCCTGGTCACCCGGGGCGTGCTGGCGCTGCCGCTCGCCGCGTACGCGCCGGTCGCGGTGTACCTCGGCCGGCGCGCCGAGGGCATCGAGGACGGCACCCTCACCCAGGATCTGCAGTCCCCCCGGACGTTCCTCGTCTCGGCGCTGGCACAGGTGACGTTCGGGCTGGTCGTCGCGGTGGCCGCGACGCTGTACCTGAGCGCCCTGCGCCGGCGGGACCCCGACCAGCGGCCCGCGCCCGCCATGCTGACTGTCGGCGGGCTGCTCGGCCTGGGCGTCCTCGCCGCCGCCCTGCAGACCTACACC
>NZ_JAGPXV010000512.1:0-4434 GCF_018070405.1 Micromonospora sp. D75 | reverse complement strand
GGGCCGGCGCGACTTCTGGCAGGCGATCCGGGCCGACGCCCGCTCCGGCCGGACCGTCCTGTTCGCCACCCACTACCTGGACGAAGCCGACGCGTACGCGGACCGGATCGTGCTGATCCGCCAGGGCCGCGTGGTCGCCGACGGCACCACCGCCGAGATCAAGAACCTGGCCGCCGGGCGGGTGGTGCGGGCGACGCTGCCCGGCGCCGACCAGGCCGCACTCGCCGCGCTGCCGGGCGTCCGCTCGGTCGAGGTACGCGGCGACGCGGTCCTCGTGCACACCGGGGACTCCGATGTGGTCGCCCGGCACCTGCTGACCCGCACGGACGCCCGGGACCTGGAGATCACCTCACGCAACCTCGAGGACGCGTTCCTCACCCTGACCGCCTGAACCGGGGAGCCTCGCCATGACCGCCACGACCTCGTCCACCACCGCCCGCGCCGTCGACCGCCGGCCGCCCATGCTCGGCGGGTTCTGCGCGCCGGTGCTCGCCATCGAGATCCGCCGGGTGCTGCGCAACCGCCGTACGCTGCTGTTCATCCTGGTCATGCCGGCCGTGTTCTTCCTGCTGTTCGGGCTGCCCACGCGCGGGGAGAAGCTGGACAACGGGCTGCCGGTCACCGGCTGGATCATGATCAGCCTGGCCGTGTACGCGGCCATGGTCGCCACCACCAGCGCCGGCGCGGCCGTCGCCACCGAACGCGCGCTGGGCTGGAGCCGGCAACTGCGGCTCACTCCGCTGCGCCCCGCCGCGTACGTGGCGACCAAGGTCGCCACCGCGATGGTGCTCGGCCTGCTCGGCGTACTCGTGGAGTTCGCCGTCGGCGCGGCCTCCGGGGTCCGGCTGCCGGCCCACGTCTGGGTCGAGTCCGGCCTGACCGCCTGGGTCGGCGCGCTCGTGTTCGCCGCGTTCGGGTTGTTCGTCGGCTACCTCGCCCCGGCCGAGAACGTCATGCAGTTCGTGGGCCCGGCGCTGGCCATCCTGGCCATGCTGGGCGGCCTGTTCGTCCCGCTGGAGCTGCTGCCCGACGTGATGCGGCAGATCGCCAAGTTCACCCCGGTGTACGGGGTCGGTCAGCTCGCCCGCGCGCCGCTGACCGGCACCGGGGTGGACTGGGCGGCGGTGGCGAACGTGACCGCCTGGACCGTGTTCTTCGGCCTCGGCGCGGCCCGGCTGTTCCGCCGGGACACCACCCGTGTCTGAGCGGGGTCTAGCGTGGTCGGCGTGACGTCGCCGCCCGGTCCGGCCCGGCCGGTGAACCGCCACTGGCGGTTCACCGGCTGGCTGCTGGCGGCGGTCTGGCTGTTCTTCCTCAACATCCCGCTCGGCACCGCACTGCACCAGCCCCAACTGTGGCGGCGGCTGGTCGGGATCGGCGCGCTCGTCGCGTTCGCCGTGGCGTACGTGCTGATCTTCGAATGGGCCCGGGGCCGACGGCAGCGCCATCGGCCGGTGCCGCCCGGCCGGGCCCGGCTGCTGATCGCCGTGCTGCTCGCGCTCGGGCTGGCCGGGATCCCCGGCACCGGCGGCGACTGGCTGACCACACTGGTCTTCGTCGGGGCAGCAGCGGTGTTCCTGCTGCCGTCGGCAGAGGCGCTGGTCGTGGTGGTGCTGGCCGCGGCGGCGCCGCCGGTGACCGCGCGTCTGGTGCCCGGCTGGGAGCACGAGAGCACGCTCGTCTTCGCGGTGCTGCTCGCCTCGTTCGCGATGTTCGGGGTGAGCCGGCTGGCCCAGCGCAACGGCGAACTCCAGGCCGCGCAGCAGGAGATCCGCCGGCTGGCGGTGGCGGAGGAACGCGCCCGCGCCGCCCGGGACCTGCACGACATCCTCGGGCACTCGCTCACCGTGGTGGCGGTCAAGGCCGAACTGGCCGGCCGGCTGCTGGAGCTGGACCCGGCCCGCGCCGCCACCGAGGTCGCCGACATCGAGCGGCTGGCCCGGGAGGCGCTGGCGGACGTGCGGAGCACCGTCGGGGCGTACCGCGGGGTGGATCTGGCCTCCGAACTGGCCGGCGCGCGGTCGGCGCTGACCGCCGCGGGCGTCGTCGCGGAGCTGCCGGAGTCGGTGCCGCCGCTGCCGGCGGACCGCGACGAGCTGTTCGGCTGGGCGGTCCGCGAGGGGGTGACGAACGTGGTGCGGCACAGCGGCGCCCGCCACTGCGTCATCCGGGTGGAACCGTCGGCGGTGGAGGTACGCGACGACGGCCGGGGCCCGGCGGACCAGCATGGCCCGGCCGGGCACGGGCTGGCCGGGCTGCGGGAGCGGGCCCGGCGGCTGGACGCGACGGTGACGGTGACGGTGGCGCGGCCGGACGACGGGCGTGGCTTCCTGCTCCGGGTGACGGTGCCCGCGGCGGATCCGGACGGAGGGACGCGCCCGTGACCGAGCCGATCAGGCTGCTGCTCGCCGACGACCAGGCGCTGGTCCGGGGCGCGCTCGCAGCGCTGCTGTCGCTGGAGCCGGACCTGACGGTGGTGGCCGACACGGGCGCGGTCTACAGCGGCGACGGCGCCTGGTTCGCCTGCCTCTGGGCGCTCGCCGAGCATCGGGGTACGGCCGAGCGGCTGGCCCGCCCGCACCTGCTGCCGCTGGCCCGGCGGGTGGTGGCGGCGGCCTCCGCGGTCCGCGAGCGGATCCGGGAACCGGGATACGGTGACGACGATGACCGAGCAGAGTGCGCCGACGACCGCTGCGGGTGGGCAGGGGTCGACGGCCCGGGGTGAGCAGACCCGGCAGCTGATCCTGGACACCGCGATGCGGCTGTTCCGCGAGCGCGGGTACGCGCGCACGACGATGCGCGCGGTCGCCCAGGAGGCCGGCGTGGCGGTGGGCAACGCCTACTACTACTTCGGCTCCAAGGAGCACCTGGTCCAGGAGTTCTACGCGGGCACCCAGCGCGATCACCGGGAGGCGGCCGGCCCGGTGCTCGCCCGGGAGCGGGAGTTCGCCGCGCGGCTGGCCGGGGTGCTGCACGCGGGCATCGACGTGCTGAGCCCGTACCACGCGTTCGCGGGCGCCTTCTTCAAGACGGCGGCCGAGCCGACCTCGCCGCTCAGCCCGTTCTCCGCCGAGTCGTCGGAGCCGCGGGACATGTCGATAGCGCTGTTCCGCGAGGCCCTCACCGGGTCCACCGTCAAGCTCGACGACGAGCTGCGCGAGGCGCTGCCCGAGCTGCTCTGGCTCGGCTACATGGGTGTGGTGCTCTACTGGGTGCACGACCGCTCGGACGGGCAGGTCAAGACCCGCCAGCTCATCGACGGCGTGGTGCCGCTCGTGGACCGGCTGGTGGGGCTGTCCCGGCTGCGCGTGCTGCGGCCGGCCACCCGGCAGGCGCTCGCCCTCATCCATACGCTGCGTCACTGACCTCACCCGCGCACCTGCCAGCGATTTCGCAGGTGAGAGTCCGCAACCGGACAGCAACACACCCCTTGTTCACGGTCGGCACTACACATAGCGTTACCGGTGTCGGGGCCTGGGGGAGAGCTGCGGACCGTGGATCCGGCCCGGGATCCACGGTCCGCGCCGAGCCGGGCCGGCTCAGCGGGGGAACACGCCGAACGCGGTGAAGCCGCGATCCGGGAACCCGGCCGCCTCGGCCACCCGGCCGGACGCCGCGTTGCCCGGGTCGTGCAGGTAGGTGGGAATCGCTCCCTCGTCCAGCACCCGGCGCGCCGCCTGCGCGACCAGCCGCCGGGCCAGGCCGCGCCCGCGCGCGGCCGGCACCGTGCCCACCGCCAGCTCGTGCCCGTACGAGTCGTGCCGCTTGATCCCCACCCCGGCCCGGTACGCGCCGTCGGCGCCCCGGACCACGAGCACCTCCCGGTCGAACAGCCGCAGCCACGGCGGCAGCCCGGGCAGCGTGGGCGGCACCCACTCCCCCACCTCGGGCAGCGGCGCCGGGTCGGCGCACCAGCGGAAGACGGACGTGTGCGAGATGAAGTCGGGCGTGCCGACCGCCGCCGGGAGGGCGGGCAGCCACTCGCCGGGCGGCCGTCCCCGGACCAGCGCCCGGACCGCCTCCACCCGATCGACGGCGACCGAGAGGACGGTGCTGCCGTGGGCGGTCACCGCGAGGGCCGGGCGCAGGCGGCCGTCCCAGGCCGGACGGGCGCGGCGGTGGGACCGCACCACGTGCAGTCCCGGGCCCGCCGGCCACTGTCCCAGCCAGGTCGCCAGATGGAGGAAGACCCGCCGGTCGAGCACGTGATCATGGTACGCCGGGCCGGACCGCCCGTGCTCGCGTAATCAACTGATCCCACCGGGGTTGAGACCCGCGGCGGATGGGTAGTGGGGCGGCACGCCAGCGACGGATGACGATGTGTGGTCCGGCGGAGGGCCGCAGGAATTTGACGCTTCACGGGAACCCTAGGCATCGACCCTGCGTCATATTCATTTCCATACATGGACAAGTTTTTCTGGGACGGTAGTGGTC
>NZ_JAGPXV010000511.1:0-4443 GCF_018070405.1 Micromonospora sp. D75 | reverse complement strand
GGTGCAGGTGCCGCGCCGGGGTTACGTGCCGTCGGTTGCCTGCGCCGACTGCCGGACCCCGGCCCGCTGCCCGCACTGCGCCGGGCCGCTCGCGCTGCCCTCGGCGCAGGGCACGCCCGCCTGCCGCTGGTGCGGCCGGGTGGCCGCCGCGTACGCCTGCCCGGAGTGCGGTGGGCGGCGGCTGCGCGCCTCGGTCACCGGCGCCCGGCGCACGGCCGAGGAGCTGGGCCGGGCGTTCCCGGGAGTGCCGGTGCGGACCTCGGGGCGGGAGGAGGTGCTCGCCACGGTGCCGGGCGGGGCCGGGCTGGTGATCGCCACGCCGGGCGCCGAGCCGGTGGCCGACGGCGGCTACGGCGCGGTGCTGCTGCTCGACTCGTGGGCGCTGCTGACCCGGGCCGACCTGCGGGCCGGTGAGGAGGCGCTGCGGCGGTGGATGGCCGCCGCCGCGCTGGCCCGGCCCGGTACGGCCAGCGGGCGGGTGGTGGTGGTCGCGGACGGCGCGCTCGCGCCGGTGCAGGCGTTGCTGCGCTGGGACTCCGCCTGGTTCGCCGCCCGCGAGCTGGCCGAGCGGCGCGAGCTGGGCTTCCCCCCGGCGGTGCGGATGGCGAGCGTCACCGGCGTCGCCGAGGCGGTCAGTGACCTGCTGGACGGCGCCCGGCTGCCGGACGGCGCCGAGGTGCTCGGGCCGGTGCCGGCCGACGAGGGCCGGGAGCGGATGCTCGTGCGGGTGCCCCGGTCCCGGGCCGCCGCGCTGGCCGAGGCGCTGCACGCCGCCGCCGGCCAGCGCAGCGCCCGCAAGGCGGCCGATCCGGTACGCCTGCAGGTCGATCCGCTCGTGCTGTTCTGACCGGCCGCCGCCGCGTGACACTGCGCACGCGGCCCCTCGCGCACGGTCGTGAGCTGGGGTTTGCCGCACACCTGGTCCGGCAATTGGGTAGCGGGCGGTGATAGCATCGCCCGTCATGCCCAGCCGCGCGGTTTCCCCCGCGCGGGACGCGGCGCGGCGGGTGCCAGAGCACGTCGGGCCGACACTCGATGTCGTCAGTCAGCCGGTGAGCAGGGGTGGACCAGTCGTGACCGTTCGTCAGTCGATCGTCTTCAACGGTGACCTCGGCAGTGGCAAGAGCACCGTCTCGGTCGAGATCGCCAAGCGGCTGGGGCTGCGCCGGGTCAGCGTCGGCGACCTCTACCGCCAGATGGCCCAGGAGCGGCAGATGACCGCTCTGCAGCTCAACCTGCACGCCGAGCTGGACCAGGCGGTCGACGGCTACGTCGACCAGCTCCAGCGCGACATCGCCGCCTCCGGCGAGTCGCTGGTCATGGACTCCCGCCTGGCCTGGCACTTCTTCACCGACGCGCTCAAGGTGCACATGATCACCGAGCCGACCGAGGCGGCCCGGCGCGTGCTGGCCCGCCCGTCCGGCCCGGCCGAGAGCTACACCTCGCTGGAGGAGGCGCGGACCAAGCTGCGCGAGCGCAGCGAGAGCGAGCGGGGCCGGTTCATCGTCCGCTACGGCGTCGACAAGGCCCGCCTGCGCAACTACGACCTGATCTGCGACACCACCCGGGCCAACCCGGAGCAGGTCATCCAGCACGTCATCGACGTCTACGAGGGCCGCCTCGGCGCGGACGTGCTGCGCGCCGGTCAGCCGCTGCTGCTGCTCGACCCGACCCGGGTCTACCCCACCGAGGACGTGTCCGCGCTGCGGGGCCTGTGGGACGCCGACCTCGCCGCCGAGCTGGCCGAGAGCGGCGAGGAGCCGGAGCCGCTGAGCATCGGCTACACCGGCGAGTACTTCTTCGTCGTCGACGGGCACCGGCGGCTCAGCTCGGCGGTGCGCGCCGGCCTGCCGATGGTCCCCGCCCGGCTGGTCGCCGAGGTGGACGAGCCGGTGGTCGGCGGGATGAGCGCCGTCGACTTCTTCACCACGCAGGCCCGGCCGGGGCTGATCCACGACTGGGAGGACGCCCACGGCATCACGCTGCCGCTGCCCGAGCACGCGCTGCTCGACGGCGGCCCGGTGCTGGCCGGGGAGCCGGGCGCGGGCGCCTGACCGCGGTGGATACCGCCGTCTCGCCGTGACGGGTTGACCACCCTCGGGCGGCGCGGAGCATGATGGGGGTCTCCGACGCCTGGGGAGGCGGACCGTGGATCCTGCCGACGCGCTCGCGCTGCTGATGTCCCCCGAGGGTCGTGTCGACCCCTACCCGACGTACGAGCTGCTGCGCGCGCACGGCCCGGTGGTCCAGGCCGGCCCGGTCTTCTTCGTGGTCACCGGGTACGCCGAGGCCGACGCGATCCTGCGCGACGCCCGGTTCGGGGTGCTGGACGACGCGCTGCGCGACCAGTTCATGCCCGGCTGGCGGGAGAGCCCGGCGATTCTGTCGATCTCCCGGTCGATGCTGCGCACCAACCCGCCCGACCACAGCCGGATGCGGCGGCTGGCGGCGGGCGCGTTCACCCCGCGCCGGATCGCCGCCATGCACGACGTGGTGCGGGCGCAGGCCGACGAGCTGGTCGACGCGATGCTCGCCGCCGAGGGGCCGGTCGACTTCATGGCCGGGTTCGCGTACCCGCTGCCGGTCGGGGTGATCTGCGCGCTGCTCGGCGTGCCGGCGGCGGACCGGCCGTTGTTCCGGCGCTGGGCCACCGACCTGACCGGCGTGCTGGAACCGGAGATCACCGAAGAGGAGCTGGCGGTCGCCGACCGGGGCGCGAGCGAGTTGCGCGCCTACTTCACCGAGCTGGTGGCGGCGCGCCGTCGGGCGCCGGCCGACGACCTGACCAGCGCGCTGGTGCAGGCGCACGACGGCGGTGACCGGCTCTCCGGCGACGAGTTGCTGGCCAACCTGATCGTGCTGCTGGTGGCCGGCTTCGAGACCACCACCAACCTGCTCGGCAACGGCCTGGTGGCGCTGCTGGAGCACCCGCGCGCGGCGGCGACGCTGGCCGAGCACCCGGAGTTCGCCCCCGGGTACGTCGACGAGCTGCTGCGCTACGACTCGCCGGTGCAGCTCACGTCCCGGATGAGCACCGCGCCGGCCCGGTACGGCGACGTCGACCTGCCGCCGGAGAGCTGGGTGATCGTGATGCTCGGCGCGGCCAACCGTGATCCGCGCCGCTATCCGGAGCCGGCGCGCTTCGACCCGTGGCGTCCGCAGGTCCACCCGCTGTCCTTCGGCGCCGGGCCGCACTACTGCCTCGGCGCGGCGCTTGCCCGGCTGGAGGCGCAGGTGGCGTTCCCGCTGCTGCTGCGCCGGCTGCCCGGCCTCGCCGTGGCGGGCCGGCCCGAGCGGCGCGTCCGGCTCACGCTGCGTGGTCACGCCACGCTGCCGCTGCGCGTCGTCCGGGACGCGTCCCCGGTCACCGGTCCCGGAACGCCACCCGGGGCGTCCGCGCCGACTCCGTAGACTGGACGCGCATCGTTCGACCCAGACAAGGAGCCACGCCGAGTGACCGTCCAGCCCATCCGTCTGTTCGGCGATCCGGTGCTGCGCACGCCGGCCGACCCGGTCGTCGACTTCGACGCCGAGCTGCGCAAGCTGATCGCCGACCTGACCGACACGATGCGCGAGCAGAGCGGCGCCGGCCTCGCCGCGCCGCAGCTCGGGGTGGGCCTGCGGGTGTTCACCTTCGACGTCGACGACGTCCTCGGCCACCTGGTCAACCCGGTGCTGGAGTTCCCCGACGAAGAGGAGCAGGACGGCCCGGAGGGCTGCCTGTCCATCCCCGGGCTCTACTTCGACACCAAGCGCCGGCAGAACGTGATCGCCAAGGGCTTCAACGGCTACGGCGACCCGTTGCAGATCGTCGGCACCGGCCTGATGGCCCGCTGCGTGCAGCACGAGACCGACCACCTCGACGGCGTGCTCTTCGTCGACCGGCTCGACCCGGCCGGCCGCAAGGAGGCCATGAAGGCGATCCGGCAGGCCGAGTGGTACGACCAGGCCGCCCCGCCCACGGTCAAGCTCAGCCCGCACGCCGCCGGCAACCCGTTCGGCCTGGGGCGGTGACCCGGATGCGCCTGGTCTTCGCCGGCACGCCGGCCGTCGCCGTACCGGCCCTGGACGCGATCGCCGCCTCCGGGCACGAGCTGCTCGCCGTGGTCACCCGCCCCGACGCCCCGGCCGGGCGCGGCCGGGGGCTGGTCCGCTCGCCCGTCGGGGCGTGGGCCGACGCGCACGGCGTCGAGGTGCTCACCCCGGCCCGCCCGCGCGAGCCGGAGTTCCTCGACCGGCTGCGCGAGCTGGCGCCGGACTGCGTACCGGTGGTCGCCTACGGCGCGCTGGTGCCGCCGGTGGCGCTGGAGATCCCCCGGCACGGCTGGATCAACCTGCACTTCTCGCTGCTGCCCGCCTGGCGCGGCGCCGCGCCGGTGCAGCACGCCGTGCTGCACGGCGACGAGGTGTCCGGGGCCAGCGTCGGCGTGCTGGTGGAGGGGC
>NZ_JAGPXV010000510.1:0-4456 GCF_018070405.1 Micromonospora sp. D75 | reverse complement strand
CCTTCAGCATCGAGGGGGCCGAGGTCACCGACGAGGAGCGCAGTCCGGCCGCGGACATCAGCGCCGCCTCCATGACCCGCCTGCGCAGCCCGTTCGCCGCGGAGGAGCCCGCCCGCGAGCGGGGCCCGGAGTCCACCGCGCGCTGACGACGAGAGTCACGCCGGCGCGTGGCGCCGCGCTCTCCTCAGGTTGAGGGCCAGCTCCTCACGGTTCTGGTGCGCGTGCCGGATCCACGCGGGCTGACCCGGGCCGGTGCGCCACGATTCGCTCAGCGGGCTGTTGTCCACGGTGTCGAAGCCGAACTGGTCGTACAGCCGCGTCACCAGAGCAACCGCCTCCGGGAAGTTGCTGGAGACGGAGAGCGCCAGCCGGTCAGGGGCGCCCGCGGGCCGGGCGGAGGTGAGCAGGCGGGGCGCCTGGATGTGGGTGAACGCCTTGGCGACCTTCGACGCGGGAAGCTGCTCCTGGCGTAGCTCGTGGACCGTCTTCTCACCCGAGTCGAGGACCGGGATGTTCCCGTCGCGCCAGACCATGTAGTTGTTCGTGTCCAGGACGATCTTGCCCGCGAGTTCCTCGGCCGGCATGTCGTTGACGACCTTCAGAGGTACGGCGACGACGGCGAAGTCGCCCGCCGCCGCGGCCTCCCTGGCGTACGCCGCCCGCGCCGACGGACCCAGCCCGGTGACGAGGCCCGCCAACGTCTCGGGCCCGCGCGAGTTGGCGATGACGACCGAGTACCCGGCCGCGATCGCCGCCCGGGCGATCTGGCTGCCGACCTCGCCCGCGCCGATGATGCCGATGGTTGTCATGGGTTCCCCTCCCGGCTGTCGGTCGCGGCTACCAGTTCAGGTGCCCGAACTCGTCCTGGAGCGTCCCGGTCGGGCCGTCCGTGGGCAGCGTCGCCAGGCGTACGACGATCCGGGCGCTCTCGGCCGGTGACCTGCCACCGCCGAGCGCGGCGGTCATGTCGGTGGCGGTGAAGCCCGGCTCGACCGCGTTGAACTTGATGCTCGGCTGGGACCGGGCGTACTTGACGGTGATCATGGTGGCGGCAGCCTTGGACGCCGAGTAGAGCGGGAACCCCAGATCGAACTCCGGCCGGTCCGGGTTGTTCGTCGCCCAGAAGGAGCCCGCGCTGCTCGACACCGTGACCACGGTGGGGTTGGCGGATCTGCGCAGCAGGGGCAGTGCCGCCTCGGTGACCCGGATGATCCCGACCACGTTGGTGTCGAACACCCGCAGCGCTGTGGGTCCGTCGAGGGTGCCGTTCTCGACGATGCCCGCGTTGTTGACCAGGACGTCGAGCCGGCCGTGGGCCGCATCGATGGTCGACAGGGCCTCGGTCACCGAGGCGTCATCGGTCACGTCGAGGTGCAGGAACCGCGCGCCGAGCGTCGCTGCCGCCTCCTCGCCCTTGCGCTTGTCGCGCGCCCCGACGTAGACGATGTGCCCCAGGTCCCGAAGCTGCCCGGCGGTCGCGAAACCGATGCCCTTGTTCGCGCCGGTGATCAACGTGACGCGGTCATGCGTCTCCCTCGGTCTTTTGTACTGATCGGTTGTGACGTCACCGTAGCAAGGTTCTGTACCGATCGGTTAGTGCGCTGCGTCACTTCTGTACCGAGCGGTAGAGTAGGTGCATGGGCACTTCGACACCGGGACGGCCGCGAGCCTTCGACGAGCAGACGGTCCTCGACCGGGCCGCCGAGGTCTTCTGGCGGCACGGTTACGAAGGCGCGTCGCTCAGCTCCCTCACCAGCGCCATGGGCATCAACCGGCCGAGCCTGTACGCCACCTTCGGCAGCAAGGAGGAGCTGTTCCGGCGTGCCTTCGCCCGCTACCACGAGACCAACCTGGCCAACGCCCGCGCCGCACTAGAACAACCCACCGCGTACGCCGCCGTGGAGAGCTTCCTGCGCGCCGGCGCCGACGCGCTCACCGCCGACGACCACCCCGCCGGCTGCCTCTCCATCCAAGGAGGGCTCTCCTGTTCCCCGGAGAACACCCGCATCTCCGAGATGCTGGCCGCCGGCCGGGCCGCCACCGAGACCGCCCTGGAGGAACGGCTCTCCCGCGCGGCGAAGGAAGGCGACCTCCCGGAAGGCGTCGACAGCCGGGCACTCGCCCGGTTCGTGATGGCGCTCAGCGAGGGCCACGCCGTGCACGCCGCAGCCGGCGCGAGCCGCGAAGACCTCCAGGCCTCGGTCGACGTCGCGATGCGGGTGCTCAACCTCGTACCCGGCCCGGCGACCCCCACCTGATCTCAGGAGAACCGATGCGGGAGGACGAACTGCGGGACCTGGTGCGGCGCAGCCCCTGGCTGATCCGGGCGCTGGGCGTCGTTCGGGACTGCGGCCTCCCGGACGCCTGGATCGGCGCGGGCGTCATCCGCGACCTCGTCTGGGGCGAGCGGTACGGCCACGGGTTCGACCCCTCGTCGGTGCGCGACGTCGACGTGGTCTTCCTCGACCCGGCGGACCTGAGTCGTGACAACGACGACCGGGCCACCCGGCGACTGGTGGCGGGATGGTCGGATCCGCCGTGGGAGGCGAAGAACCAGGCCGCCGTGCACACCTGGTATCCCGCCAAGTTCGGCGGTGGCCCGGTGACACCGCTGCGCACCATCGCCGACGCGGTCGCCACCTGGCCCGAGTACGCCACCGCCGTGGCCGTACGCCTCGACACGTACGACGAGATCGCGGTGTGTGCGCCGCACGGCCTCGACGACCTGCTCGACGGGGTGTGGCGACGCAACCCGGCCAGGGTCGGCCCGGAGGTCTCCCGGCAACGACTGGCCCGTCACCGCCCCGCCGAACGCTGGCCCGGCGTCCGCGTCGTGACCTGAGCCGGTGCTCGCCCGGCTCAGCGCGGGCCCAGCCCGGTTCGCCCGTCGACGAGTTCGCGCACGACATCCAGGTGGCCGGCATGTCGGGCGGTCTCCTCGATGACGTGCAGAACAATCCGACGCAGGTCAATGGTCTGCGACGCCAGCGGCTCCTCCGGGTGCCGGCCGACTGGTTCCGCCGTCAACGGCGCCGCGGCGATGATCGCGTCGGAGATCCGGCACTGGTCGCGATAGAAGTCGAAGACCTGGTCCGGCGATCGAGACGTGCGCAGCGGTGTGTTCTCGTCCGGCCAGGGCAGTGGCTCCACCGAACCGCGAAAGACCTCCTGGAACCAGTGGCGCTCCGCGTGACCGAGGTGCTCCACCAAGCCGAGCGGCGACCATCCGGAGGGCAGGACAGACGTCCGCAGCGCGGTCGGGTCCAGATCAGCCAGGATGGCTCGGACGCTGGCTCGCTGATATCCGAGGAACTCGCACAGCGTGGCCTTCTCTGTATCGATCTTCGTCACGCCGGCAGGCTAGCGGCCGACGCCGACACTTCCGGGGCGTCATGGTCTTCGATGAGGTGTGCGGTGGGGCTCAGCTGTCGGCGCGGCCCCGCACGTGCCTGCTGGGGTTCGCCGCTGACCCTGAGGGCGGTCGACCAGAAAATCTGGGTCGGAACGCCTAGACATCCTCGGCGGCGTGGAATAATCTTCTTCGAGTCGAGAGAGAAGATCCGTCAAGACGCAGACGGGACCGCCCGGGCGTGAGGTCACGACGGACGGTGAGAAGCGGAATTCGTTCCGCCTGGAACGGCAGTAGGAGCACGTCAGCCCCAACGCGTGATGCGCGATGGGGCACGCAGGTGGGGCCAAGGCTTGCTCAGGGCTCCAGCTGATGTTCGCCGCACGTGTCGGGGCCATGAAGTCGCGTGGGCTCCGGCGCCGGCGGACCGTACGACCGCAAGGGTGAGAAGTAGCAGAGGAAAGGGAGGGCCGTACACCGTTGGATCGCCCGCCAGCAGCCGTCATTCCAGGCTCGGCGGACACCGCAGTTTCCATCGAACGAGAGGTGGTCTCCGGTCACGCATATGCGATCCTCGCACCCGAAGCCTTCGATGGCTGGTGCGGATACGACAAGCCGACTTTCCTGTCGGTAGATGGTGTTCTGACCCGTTAACCCTGGGCCCCGGCGCTTATGCGCCGGGGCCCTCGATGTGGAGGTGACATGGGGCGAAACCCCGATGACATGTTCGGCGACGAGAACACTCCGGCCTACACCATCGGTCAGGCCGCAGAGATGCTCGGCACCACGCAGGACTTCCTGCGCCGCCTGGACGAGGCGAAACTGATCAACCCGCACCGCTCTGCCGGCGGGCACCGCCGCTACTCCCGCTACCAGTTGCGCCTGGCCGCCCGGGCCCGCGAGATGGTGGATCAGGGCACGGCGCTGGAAGCCGCCTGTCGGATCATCATCCTGGAAGACCAGCTTGAGGAAGCCCTGCGGCAGAACGAGAAGCAGTAGCGCGGGCCACGGCGGCAGACTGGCCGGCCCGCTTCCCGGCTCGGCCCTGGTAGCACGTACTCCTGCTTGCGCGACTCTTCGTAACCCGGCCATCGGCCGGGCTGTTGC
>NZ_JAGPXV010000051.1:0-16846 GCF_018070405.1 Micromonospora sp. D75 | reverse complement strand
GGTCGTGCAGCGCGCGGGCCGTGTCGCCGGCCTGTGCCCAGTAGACGAGCAACTGGCCGACGTCGGCCAGCGGGTCGCCGACGGTGGTGAGCTCCCAGTCGAGTACGCCCTGGACCCGCCATCGCGAGTCGAGCATGCAGTTGTCCAGGCGGAAGTCGCCGTGCACGATCCCCGAGCGGGACTGCCCGGGCGCCGCGGCCACCAGGTGCTCGTGCGCGGTCTGCAGGTCGGGCAGGTCGCGGATCCTGCTCCGCTGCCAGTTCTCGTGCCAGCGTCCGAGTTGCCGGGTGAGGTAGTCACGGCGGCGGGCCAGGCCGCCCAGTCCGATGACCTCCGGGGCGAGCCGGTGCAGGGCCACGAGAGCGTCGACGAGCGTGGGGCCGATGAGCGCGCGGTCGGCCTCGGTGGTGAGCCGCTCGACATCGGCGGGGCTGCGCAGGATCACGCCGTCGAGGTGCTCGAGTACGACGAGAGGGGCGCCGGCCACCTCGCCCGTCTCCTCGACGGCGAGCACTCGGGGCACCGGGAGGTGGCCGTGCAGACCGCGCAGGATCCGCGCCTCGCGCAGGACGTCGTGTGCGGTGGCCGGGTGGCTTCCGAGCGGTGGACGGCGCAGCACGACGACGTGGCCGGCCGCGTCGGTGGTCCGGTAGGTCAGGTTGGAGCGCCCGCCGGCGATGACCTCGTGCCGGAGGTTGCCCTGCAGCTCGGGCACCGCGCGGCTGAGCCAGGCGTCGACGCCCGCCGGGAGCCCGGCGTGCCGGGTGGGCTCGATCGGGGCCGGACCTGTCCGGGCGTGACCTGCTGCCGTCATGGGGGCGCCTCCTCTTCCGGGCACCACCCTAGCAAGCGCTTGGTTTGCCCGCGCTCAGTCGCGGGCGAGAATGCCGTCGAGGAACACCGAGACGAAGTCGTCGGCGAAGTTCGCCATGGAGTACGACGGGGTCGGCTTGAACCAGCGGACCGAGAGCCACAGCGCGTCGCGCAGCATGCCGTGCAGCACGCGTACCGGGATGTCGTTGCGGAAGTCGCCCGTGGCGATACCGGCCTCGAGCACCTGGATCCAGGCCCGCTGGATCGTGGCGGCCGCCTCGCGGATGTGCTCGTAGCCCTCGATCTTGGGCAGGTAGCCGCTCGAGTTCTGGTAGATCTCGGTCGCGTGCGGGTGGGCCTCGATGTTGGCCAGCGAACTGGTGACGAGCTTGCGCAACTGGGTCGCCGGCTTCTCCTCGGACGCCAGGACTTCGCCGTAGCGGTAGGTCAGGTCGGTGAGGTAGTCCGAGATGATCGCGTTGACCATCTCGTCCTTGGACTTGAAGTGGTGGTACAGGCTGCCGGAGAGGATCCCGACCGAATCGGCGATCTCGCGGACGGTCGTGGCATCGATTCCTTTGGCTGCGAAAAGGTGGGCGGCGTTGTCGAGGATGACCGAGCGTCGGTCCTGGGTCGTCGACATATGGGTGCTCCCGGTTCCTCGAGCAATGTGTTGGTCAAGCGCTTGCTTTATATCACTTCGATGCCTTCAGCATGATAAAGCCAGCCTCCCTTGACCGGGGTGCTCGCAATGCCTAGGGTGGCGGCCAACCAAGCGCTCGTTCGGTGCCCGGAGCCCGCGCTGCGGATCCCGATCAGCCGAGAGGGGCTGCCCGATGCCCGACCCGATTCCCGCCGTCCCGTCCGGGCATCCGTCCGCCGCCCGGCCCGACCGGGCAGCCGGCCTGCTCGCCGGCCGTGTCGTCCTCGTCACCGGCGCCGCCGGCGGGCTGGGGGCGGCGTACGCGCGCGGCATCGCCGCGGCCGGAGGCCACGTGGTCGCGGTCGACGTCGACGCGGACGGACTCGAACGGCTCAGCGGGCAGATCGCTGCGGCGGACGGCCGGGGCTCGATCCGGGTCGCCGACGTCGCGGACTGGGCGAGCGCGCACGACGTCGTGCGTGACTGCCTCGCCGAGCACGGCAGGCTCGACGGCCTCGTCAACAACGCCGGCGTCTTCGCCATGGCCCGCGCCGGCGCCGAGTCCGAGGCCACTGTGCGCCGGATGCTCGAGGTCAACGTGCTCGGCGCCATCGCCTGGGGCGACGCCGCCATCGCGGCGATGCGAGCCCAGGGGCACGGGGTCCTGGTCAACGTCACCTCGGGCGAGCAGATGGGCCGTGCCGAGACGGCCGTGTACGGGGCGACGAAGGCCGCGATCGCCACGCTCACCTACGCCTGGGCGGCCGAACTCGCCGACGTCGGGATCCGCGTCAACGCGATCTCCCCGAACGCCCAGACCCGGATGGCCGAGGTGCTCGAACAGTTCCGCGGCGTACCGAGCGGGCAGAACGCGGGCATCGCGCCCGAGGCCAACGTGCCGCTGCTGCTCTACCTGCTCTCCGACCTCAGCGCCGAACTGACCGGCCAGGTGCTGCGCTCCTACGGTCCCGAACTCATGCTGACGACCCACCCGGCGCTCGCCGAGCCCGTGCTGCGGGACACGGCGTGGACCCCGGAGCGCATCGCCGAGGCCGTCACGGCGCGGCTGCGACCGCACCTGGCGCCCCTCGGGGTACGCCGGGCGCGCATCGAATACCTCGACTGACGAGGCCGACCCGACGTCCGACCCTCCGGACGACCGCCGAGCCGACAGGAGCCCGATGTCCGCCACGACCAACCCGGTCTGCGTCAGCGGCATGGCCGCGATGTCCTGGGCCCTGCCCGAGGAGATCGCGATGTACCGGCGTACCGGTGCCGACCTCGTGGGACTGCAGCGCAGCAAGGTCGTCGCCTTCGGCGTGGCCGCTCTCGGCGACCTGCTCGCCCGGCACGACGTACGGCTCGGCTACCTCGTGCACAGCTTCACCGCCCACCCGGACGACGAGCCGGGCTGGGCGCAGCAGGTCGCGGCATTGCAGCAGGGCGTCGTGGACGCCGGCCGGCTCGGGGCCGACCTCGTCTACCTCACCTCGGGCCCGTCGGCTCACCTGACGTGGGAGGAGGCGGCCGGCCGGTTCGCCGAGCGGATCGCTCCGGTCGTGGCCATCGCCCGCGAACACGGGGTACGCCTCGCTGTGGAGAACACGCTGCCGGTCAAGTGCGACCTCAGCTTCACCCACACCGCGCGCGACGCCGTCGCCCTGGCCGACCTCTGCGGCATCGGCATCTGCCTCGACCTCTACTGCTGCTGGCAGGAGCGGGGCCTGACGGAGCTGATCCGCGACCGGGTCGGCCAGGTCGAGATTCTGCAGGTGTCCGACTTCCGGGTCGGCACCTCGACGTTCCCGAACCGGTGGGTGCCCGGAGACGGCGACCTGCCGATGGCCGGTCTGCTGGCGAGCGTGCTGCGGGCCGGCTACACCGGCGTCGTCGACGTCGAGTTGCTCGGCCCGGCCGTCGAGGCCGAGGGCGCCGAGCCGGCGCTGACCCGTTCGGTCGCGTGGACGCGTGCGCAGATCGCGGCGGCGCGTCCCTGAGCGCTCAGGGCGCGTCCGCCCATCGCGGCGCGCGCTTGGCGACGAACGCGGCCGCGCCCTCGGCCGCGTCCGGGCCGGCGAGCAGTTCGAGGGTCGCGAGCCGGTTGACCGCGGCGAGGTCGCCCACGCGGGGGTCCAGGCTCAGGTGCATGAGCCGCTTGGTCGCCCGCACCGCCGCGGGGGAGTGGGTCGCGATCCGGGCGCCCAGCTGCAGCGCGCGCGGCAGAACCTCGTCGGCCGGGACCACAGCGTTGACCAGCCCCAGCTCGTGGGCCCGGGCCGCGGCAAGCGGTTCGGCGGTCAGCCCGAGTTCCAGGGCCACGGCGACCGGCAGGCGACGCGGCAGGTCGGTGCCGCCCTCGGTGGCGGCGATGCCGCGCCCCACCTCGGGCAGCGCGAAGTAGGCGTGCTCGGCCGCGACGACGAGGTCGCAGGCGAGGGCGAGTTCGAAGCCGCCGCCGACGGCGGGCCCGTTGACCGCGGCGATGACCGGCTTGCGGTAGCCGCCGCGCAGCAGCGTCAGCGGGCTGCGGGCCACGTCGACCAGGCGCCCCTCGGCCGCGGCGCGCAGGTCCATCCCCGCGCTGAAGGACAACTCGCCCGTGCCGGTCAGCACGATCGCGCGTACGCCCGGGTCCGCGTCGTACCGGAGCAGGGCGTCGGTCATCGCCAGGAGGGTGTCGGGATCGAGGGCGTTGCGCACCTGCGGCCGATTGATCCTGACGACTCCCACCGCGTCGACGCGCTCGCGCACCACGGTGTCCATCTTCCGCCCTCCTTGGCCACAGGGTCTTGACCCTTCCCCTGGGGCTGTTAGTGTACCAACCAAGCGCTTGCTACATGGCGACCCGGCCGTGGATGCCCGGCACGCGACTCGCCCTTCGCGCTGCTCACCACCGCTCGGGCAGTGCTCCGACAGACGCAACGATGAGGGACACATGGCCGACAAGACTCTGACCGCCCGCGACGTCGTGTCGCGGCTCGAATCCGGGATGACCATCGGCATCGGGGGCTGGGGCTCACGGCGCAAGCCCATGGCCCTCGTGCGCGAGATCCTGCGTTCCGACCTCAAGGACCTGACCGTGGTCAGCTACGGCGGGCCGGACGTCGGGCTGCTCTGCGCCGCCGGCAAGGTCAGGAAGGTCGTCTTCGGTTTCGTCTCCCTCGACAGCATCGCCCTCGACCCGCACTTCCGCGCCGCGCGGCAGAACGGCGCCGTCGAGATCGCCGAGTACGACGAGGGCATGCTCCAGTGGGGGCTGTACGCCGCCGGCATCCGCCTGCCCTTCCTGCCGACCCGCGCCGGGCTCGGGTCGGACGTCCTGAAGCACAACCCCGACCTCAAGCTCGTCCAGGACCCGTACGGCACCGAGCGGCTCGTGGCGATGCCGCCGCTGCGCCTCGACGCGGCCCTCGTGCACATGAACCGCGCCGACGCCCAGGGCAACGGCCAGTTCCTCGGGCCCGACCCGTACTTCGACGACCTCTACTGCCTCGCCGCCGACCAGGCCTTCATGTCCTGCGAGCGAATCGTGCCCACGGCTGAGCTGAGCGCCGCCGGGCACTCGGCGACCATCAAGATCAATCGCCAGCTCGTCGCCGGTGTCGTCGAGACCCCGAACGGCGCGCACTTCACCTCCTGCGCCCCCGACTACGAGCGCGACGAGGCCTTCCAGCGCGAGTACGTCAAGGCCGCCGGCGACCCGCAGGCCTGGGCCAAGTTCGAGCAGCGGTACCTGTCCGGTACCGAAGATGACTACCAGGCGGCCGTCGCCGCCCGAGCCGAGGAGGTCGCATGAGCAGCGCCGCCACCGAGTCCGTGGACCAGCCCACGGGCAGCGCCACCACCGCCGACGCGCCGGTGACCCGCGCCGAGTACTGCGCGGTCGCCGTGGCGGACACGTTCGCCGGCGACGGTGAGTCCATCGCCAGCGCCTTCGGCACGATCCCGGCCATCGGCGTCCGCCTCGCCCGGCTCACCGTCGCCCCCGACCTGCTGCTCACCGACGGTGAGGCCCACTTCGTCTCCGGCTCCTGGGAGATCGGCGCGGACCCGCACGCCACCGAGGGCGTCGTCATCGAGGGCTGGAGCCCGTTCCGCACCATCTTCGACCTCGTCTGGCACGGCAAGCGGCACGTCATGATGATCCCGGTCCAGATCGACGGGCACGGCAACACCAACATCTCGGCCATCGGCGACTACACCCGGCCCAAGGTCCAGCTGCTCGGCGTACGCGGCGCCCCCGGCAACAGCATCTACCACCCGACCAGCTACTGGGTGCCCAACCACTCCACGCGCAGCTTCGTCCGGACCGTCGACATGATCTCCGGCGTCGGCACCGACAGCGCCCGGGCCGCCGGCCCGGCCGCGATCGCGCACCACGAGCTGCGGCGCGTCGTCACCAACCTCGCGGTCCTCGACTTCGGTGGCCCCGACGGCACGATGCGGCTGCTCAGCCTGCACCCCGGCGTCACGCTCGACGAGTTCCACGCCGCCACCGGCTGTGCCGTGCACGTCGAGGGCGAGGTCCCGGCCACCCGCGAGCCGAGCGCCGAGGAGCTGCGCCTCATCCGCGAGGTCATCGACCCCCGCTCGCTGCGCGACCGCGAGATCCCGGCATGAGTCAGGGCCGCGGGATGCACCCGACGCTGCGTACCCGGGCGACCGACCTGTTCGGGGTGCGGTACCCGATCGTCCAGACCGGCATGGGCTACGTCTCCGACGTACGCCTGACCACCGCGACGGCCAACGCCGGCGGACTGGGCATCCTCGCGGCCGGCCTGCTCTCCTACGACGAGCTCGTGGAGGCCGTCGAGCAGATCCAGGCCGGCACGGACGCGCCGTTCGGCGTCAACATCCGTGCCGACCAGCCGGACGTCGTCAAGCGCATCGACCTGCTCATCTCGGCCGGCGTCAAGGTCGCGTCCTTCGCGCTGGCCCCCAAGCAGGAACTCATCGCCAGGTGCAAGGACGCCGGCCTCGTCGTCGTCCCGTCGATCGGCGCGCGCCGCCACGCCGAGAAGGTCGCCGCGTGGGGCGCCGATGCCGTCATCGTGCAGGGTGGTGAGGGCGGCGGCCACACCGGCGGGGTGCCCACCAGCCTGCTGCTGCCCCAGGTCGTCGACGCCGTCGACATCCCGGTCATCGGGGCCGGCGGCTTCTTCGACGGCCGCGGCCTCGTCGCCGCGCTCGCCTACGGCGCCGAGGGCGTCGCCATGGGCACCCGCTTCCTGCTCACCAGCGACTCGCCGGTCCAGCCGTCGGTGAAGGACGTCTACCTGTCCAAGACGGTCAACGACACCGTGCTGACCCTGCAGGTCGACGGTGTGCCGCAGCGCGTGCTGCGCGCCGGCACGATCGACGAGCTGGAGCGCACCTCCGCCGCCGGCCGGCTGCTGCGGGCCGTACGCAACGCCTTCGCCTTCCAGAAGCTGTCCGGCACGCCGTGGGGCGACATGCTCCGCGAGGGCCTGGCCATGCGCAAGGCCCACGACCTGACGTGGAGCCAGGTCGTCATGGCGGCAAACGCTCCGATGCTCTACCGGTCGGCCCTGCTGGAGGGCAGGACCGACCTCGGCGTCATGGCCACCGGCCAGGTCGTCGGACTGATCGACGACGTCCCGAGCGTCGCCGAGCTCATCGACCGCATCATCGACGAGGCCACCCGGACCCTCGACCGGCTCGGCGTGCCCGCGCCGGTCGCGTCGACCCCGGCCGGGCACAAGGAGGAGTAGTCATGGGAGCACTGCAGGGACGCGTCGTCGTCGTCACCGGTGCCGGCCGCGGCCTCGGCCGTGAGCACGCCCTGCTCGCCGCCGCCGAAGGCGCCTCGGTCGTCGTCGCCGACACCGGCGCCGCCGCCGACGGCACCGGCAGCGACCCCTCTGTCGTCGAGGCCGTCGCCGCCGAGATCACGAACGCCGGCGGGCGGGCCGTGGCCAGCACCGCGGACGTCGCCACCACCGAGGGCACCCGCGAGCTGCTCGCGCTCGCCCGCGACACCTACGGACGCGTCGACGGCCTCGTCAACAACGCCGGCATCCTGCGGGACCGGATGTTCGTCAACATGAGCGAGGACGACTGGGACGCGGTCATCCGTGGCCAGCTCCGCGCGACGTTCGCGCCGTGCCGGGTGTTCGCCGACCACTGGCGCACCGAGTCCAAGGCCGGCAACCAGCCGGTCGCCTCGATCGTCAACGTCTCGTCGACCTCGGGCATCATCGGCGCCGTCGGGCAGACGAACTACGGCGCGGGCAAGGCCGGCATCGCCGCCCTCACCGTCATCCTCGCCCAGGAGATCAGCCGCTACGGCGTACGCGTCAACGCGATCGTCCCGGTCGCGCGTACCCGGATGACCCAGGACCTGCCCGGCATCGGCGAGATGGTCGCCGCCCCGGCCGACCCCGCCGTGTTCGACGTCTACCACCCGGGCAACGTCTCCCCGCTCGTCGCCTGGCTGCTCACCGCCGACGTGCCGGTGACCGGCGAGGTGTACTACGCCAAGGGCGGCGAGATCCGCCGCTGCGCGCCGTGGAGCTACGACTGGACGATCGACAAGGGCGCCCGCTGGACCGTCGAGGAGATCGCGAAGGAGATGGCCGCCCGTGTCTGACACCGGTCACACCGACGTCGCCGACTGGGCCGGCCCGGCCCACGGGCTGCTCTCCGGGCGTTCGGTGCTCGTCACCGCCGCGGCCGGCACCGGCATCGGCTTCGCCACGGCGCGCCGCGCCGCGGAGGAAGGCGCGCGTGTCGCCGTCAGCGACCGCCACGAGCGCCGCCTCGCCGCGTCGGCCGACGAGATCGAGCGCCTCACCGGGACCCGGCCGCTCGCGGTGCCCTGCGACGTCACCGACCAGGCCCAGCTCGACCACCTCATGGACACCGTCGCCGCCGAGTTCGGCGGCATCGACGTGCTCGTCAACAACGCCGGCCTCGGCGGCACCGCGGCGGTGCAGGACATGACCGACGAACAGTGGGATTCCGTCCTGTCGGTGACCCTGACCTCGACATTCAAGGCGACCCGGTCGGTGCTGCGGCACATGATCCCGGCCGGCAGGGGGGTCATCGTGAACAACGCCTCCGTCATCGGCTGGCGCGCCCAGAAGGGGCAGGCGCACTACGCCGCGGCCAAGGCCGGAGTCATGGCGCTGACCCGCTGCGCGGCCCTCGACGTCGCCGAGCACGGCATCCGGGTCAACGCGGTGTCCCCGAGCATCGCGATGCACGCCCATCTGGCCAAGGTGACCAGCGACGAGCTGCTCGCCCAGCTCTCGGCCCAGGAGGCGTTCGGCCGGGCCGCGACGCCGTGGGAGATCGCCAACGTGATCGTCTTCCTCGCCAGTGACTACTCGTCGTACATGACCGGCGAGGTCGTGTCCGTCTCGAGCCAGCACCCGTGACCACCCGCTGCGCGCCGGCGACCGTGCCGGCTCGCAGCGGACCAACGAAAGGAGCACGTCGTGGCCAACCCCGACGCGCAGGGCGTCACCGGCGCCCCCTTCCGGCTCGACGTCGAACGCGGCAAGATCCGCGAGTTCGCGCTGGCCACCGGCGCGGCTGACGCGGACTACCTGCGGGAGGAGAACCCGGTCGTACAGCCGACGTTCCTCACCACGACGTTCTTCTGGCAGGGCGAGGACTCCAACCCGTGGTCCGCGGTCGAGCTCGACCAGCAGCGCGGCCTGCACGCCGAGCAGCAGTACACCTTCTTCGGCGAGCCGCCCCGCGCCGGCACCCGGCTCACCTGCCAGTCGCGCATCGGCGAGATCTACACCAAGGTGGGGCGTCGCGGCGGGGAGATGACGTTCGCCGTGATGTACACCGACTTCCACGACGAGACCGGGCGTCTCGTCGCCCGCGCCAAGCTCACCGGTGTCGAGACGGCCCGCCCGCCGGTCACCGGGGACGGAGCGTCCGCATGAGCGACACGACGGCCACCGCCGGGCCCCGTACGACAGAGGTCGCCCTGCCCGTCCCGGCGACCCCTCCGGCGCGCACGTACGGCCCGGTGACCCGCACCGACTTCGTCCGCTACCAGGGTGCCTCGGGCGACATGAACCCGATCCACCACGACGAGGTCTTCGCCAAGGCGGCCGGGTTCCCGAGCCCCTTCTCGGTGGGCATGTGGCAGGCCAGCCTGCTCGGCACCTACGCCACCGACTGGCTCGGCGGCCCCAACGTGCGCGACTTCCGCATCCGGTTCCTGGCCCAGGTGTGGCCCGGCGACGTCCTCACCCTCGACGGCGTTCCGCTGCGCACCTACGTGCTCGAAAGCGAGGACGGCCGTGAGGGCCGCGTCGACGTCGAGCTGACCTGCCGGCGGCAGAGCGGCGACAAGGCCGTCACCGCGTGGGCGACATTCGTCCTGCCCCTCGACGTCGCCGTCGAGGCCGGCGAGCGGCCCGAGACCACCGAGGAGCAGGGATGAACCCCACGAGCCACCCGTCGGTGACGACGACCGTGCACGCCGACGGGATCGCCGAGATCGTCGTGGACAACCCGCCGGTCAACGCGCTGCCGGTGGCCGGCTGGTTCGCGCTCGCCGCCGCCCTCGACGCCGCCGGCGCCGACGAGTCGGTGCGGGTCGTGCTGCTGCGCGCCGAGGGCCGCGGCTTCAACGCCGGCGTCGACATCAAGGAGATGCAGCACACCGACGGCTTCACCGCGCTGCTCGGCGCCAACCGCGGCTGCTACGCCGCGTTCAAGGCCGTCTACGAGTGCCCCGTCCCGGTCGTCACTGCCGTCCACGGCTTCTGCCTCGGTGGCGGCATCGGCCTGGTCGGCAACTCCGACGTCATCGTCGCCTCCGACGACGCCACCTTCGGCCTGCCCGAGGTGGACCGCGGCGCCCTCGGCGCGGCCACCCACCTGTCCCGGATGGTGCCCCTGCACCGGATGCGCGCCATGGTCTACACCTCGGCCACCGCCACCGCCCTGGAGCTGCACGCGTACGGCTCGGTGCACAGCGTCGTACCCCGGGAACGGTTGCGCGCGACGGCGCTCGCCGTCGCGACCAGCATCGCCGAGAAGGACCCCACGGTGATCCGCGCCGCCAAGGCCTCGCTCAACGGCATCGACCTGTGGGACGTCAACCGCAGCTATCGCTTCGAGCAGGGCTTCACCTTCGAGCTCAACCTCACCGGGGTCGCCGACCGGATCCGCGACGAGTTCGCCGGCACCGACAAGGCGGCGCGCCCGGGCAGCGAGGGCTGAGCCGTGCGGTCGATGGTGGTGCGCGAGCTCGGCGGTCCCGAGGTGCTCACGGTCACCGACGGGCCGCAGCCGCAGCCCGGACCGGGGCAGGTGCTCGTCGACGTCGCCGGCGCCGGGGTGAACTTTCCCGACGGCCTCATCGTCGCCGGCACCTACCAGACCAAGCCGGAACTGCCGTTCGTGCCCGGCTGCGAGGTCGCCGGCACGGTCGCGGCGCTCGGCGACGGGGTGACCGGCCCACCCGTCGGCACCCGCGTCGTCGGCTTCTGCGGCATCGGCGGCTACGCCACCCAGGTGCTCGTCGACGCGCGCATGGTCCACCCGTTGCCCGACGGCGTCGACCTCGTCGAGGCGAGCACGATCCCCGTGGTCTACGGCACGTCCTACCACGGCCTCGTCGACCGGGCCCGCCTCGCCGCCGGCGAGACGCTGCTCGTGCTCGGCGCCTCCGGCGGCGTCGGCCTCACCGCCGTGCAGATCGGCAAGGCCCTCGGCGCGACGGTGATCGCGGCCGCGTCGAGCGAGGACAAGCGTGAGCTGTGCCTGACGCACGGCGCCGACCACGCCATCGGCTACGACGACCTGACCGCGACGGTGCGCGCGCTGACCGGCGACGACGGTGCCGACGTCGTCTACGACCCCGTCGGTGGCGACGCGGCCACCGCGGCGCTGCGCGCCCTCGCGTGGGCCGGGAGGTTCCTCACCGTCGGCTACGCGGCGGGCGCGATCCCGCAGGTCAAACTCAACCGGCTGCTGCTCACCGAGGGCGCGGTGCTGGGCGTCCTCTGGGGCGCCTGGGCCAGGCGCGACCCGGCGGCGAACGCCGCCAACATGACGACGGTGCTGGAGTGGATCGCCGCCGGCCGGCTGAGGCCGCACGTCAGCGAGGTCTTCCCGCTGGAGGAGGCCGCCCGCGCGCTCGGCACGCAAGATCGCCCTCCGCACGAGCACAGGCAAGGAGTGACGGTGGCTGACGCGACCGACCTGACCCGGATGGACCTCGGCCCCGGCCCGCGCGCGAGCGAACTGCTCGCGACGTTGCGCACGTTCATGACCGAGCACGTCTACCCCGCCGAGAAGGTGTACGCCGCCCAGCTCGCCGCCGCGGCCCGCGAGAACGGCGGGGTGTCCCACGTCCTGCCGCCGGTCGTCGAGGAGCTGAAGGCGACGGCGCGCACGCTGGGGCTGTGGAACCTCTTCCTGCCCGACCTGTCCGGCCTCACCAACGTCGAGTACGCCTACCTGGCCGAGGAGACCGGACGCTCGCCCTACCTGGCCCCCGAGGCGATGAACTGTGCCGCGCCGGACACCGGCAACATGGAGCTGCTGCACATGTTCGGCACGCCCGAGCAGAAGCAGCGGTGGCTCACCCCGTTGCTCGACGGCACGATGCGCTCCGGCTTCTCGATGACCGAGCCGGACGTGGCCTCCTCCGACGCGCGCAACATCGCCACCTCGATCGTGCGTGACGGCGACGAGTACGTCATCAACGGACGCAAGTGGTGGACGACCGGCGCCGCGGACCCGCGCTGCGCCGTCCTCGTGCTGATGGGCAAGACGGACCCGGAGGCGGCCGTCTACCGGCAGCAGTCCATGATCCTCGTACCGGTCGACACCCCCGGGGTGACGATTCTGCGGTCGCTGCCGATCTTCGGTTACCACGACCAGCACGGCCACTGCGAGATCCGGTTCGACGACGTGCGGGTGCCGGTGACGAACCTGCTCGGCGCCGAGGGCGAGGGTTTCGCCATCGCCCAGGCCCGCCTCGGCCCGGGCCGCATCCACCACGCGATGCGCTGCGTCGGCATGGCCGAGCGGGGCCTCGAGCTGATGGTGCGCCGGACGACGGCCCGCGAGGCGTTCGGCGGTCCGATCTCCGACCAGGGCGTGGTGCGGAACTGGATCGCCGAGTCCCGCATGGAGATCGAGCAGGCGCGCCTGCTCGTGCTCAAGGCGGCGTGGCTCATCGACCAGGTCGGGATCCAGGGCGCCGCGACCGAGATCGCCGCGATCAAGGTCGTCGCGCCCCGGGTCGCCCGCAACGTGCTGGACCGTTCGATCCAGGCGCACGGCGGCGGTGGGGTCACCGACGACTTCCCGATCGCCCGGATGTGGGCGAGCGCCCGCATCCTCGGCATCGCCGACGGCCCGGACGAGGTGCACCTGCGCACGGTGGCGCGTACGCAACTGCGCCGCTACCGCGACACGCCGGCGACGGTTTCCGCCGGGACGGGACGGGACTGAGATGGATCTGACCTGGTCGGAGCAGGACGAGCAGTTCCGTGCGGAGGCCCGCGACTGGCTCGCCGCGAACGTGCCGCGGCAGCCGCTGCCCTCCGGCGACACCGCGGCGGGCTTCGCCGCCCACCTGGAGTGGGAGCGGGCACTGCACGCGGACCGGTGGTCGGTCGTGTCGTGGCCGCAGGAGTACGGCGGCCGCGAGGCCTCGATCTGGCAGTGGCTCATCTTCGAGGAGGAGTACTACCGGGCCGGCGCGCCGCAACGGGTGACGCAGAACGGCATCTTCCTGCTCGCCCCGACGATCTTCGAATTCGGCACGAAGCAGCAGCAGGACGAGCTGCTGCCGCGGATGGCGGCGGCGCAGGACCTGTGGGCCCAGGGCTGGTCCGAGCCGGGCGCGGGCAGCGACCTGGCCGGGATCAGCTCCCGGGCGGTACGGGACGAGCAGGCCGGCGGGTGGCGCCTGAGCGGGCAGAAGACCTGGTCGACCCGGGGCGCGTTCTGCACCCACCTGTTCGGGCTGTTCCGTACCGACCCGCAGGCGCAGCGGCACCGCGGACTGACGTACTTCCTCGTGCCGCTGGACACCCCGGGCGTGACGGTGCGCGGGTTCGACCGGCTCGACGGTGACGAGGGCTTCGCCGACGTGTTCTTCGAGAACGCGTTCGTACCGGACTCGGCGGTCCTCGGCGGCGTCGACCAGGGCTGGTCGGTCGCGATGTCGACGACCGGCTCGGAGCGGGGACTGACGCTGCGCTCACCGGGGCGTTTCCTCAAGGCGGCAGCCGCGCTCGTGGCGCTCGCGGGCGAGCGGGGCGAGGCCGCGACCGACCTGCTCCGCGACCGGGTGGCGCGCTCGTGGATGCAGGCGCACGCCTACCAGCAGTTCACGCTGGCTCAGGTCACCGACATCGTCGAGGGTCGTCCGGCCGGCGCACGTTCGAGCCTCAACAAGGTCTTCTGGTCCGAGCTGGACATCGCGTTGCACGAGACGGCGCTGGAACTGCTCGGCCCGGACGCGCTCGTGGACGGCCCGTGGACCCGCGGCTACCAGTTCTCGCTGTCGGGCCCGATCTACGCGGGCACCAACGAGATCCAGCGCAACATCATCGCCGAGCGCCTGCTCGGTCTGCCGAGGAGGTGATCACGCGTGCGTTTCGCTCCGAGTGACGAGCAGCGGGAGCTGGAGGCGGTCGTCCGTCAGGTGCTCACCGACCGCTGCCCGCCGCAGACGGTACGGGCCGGAGCCGGATCGGCGCAGGTGGCCGCACTGGCCGAGAGCCTGGCCGGTCTCGGCGTTGCGGGGCTGCTGGTGGCCGAGGACGACGGAGGGCTGGGCCTGGACGAGAACCACCTCGTGTCGGTCTTCGCGCAGATCGGGTACGCCGCCGCGCCGCTGCCGCTCACGGCGACCCTCGCGGTCGCCCCGGCGGTGCTCGCCGCGGGCGCTCCGGACCTGCTGGCGAAGCTCGTCGACGGGGGCCTCATGGTCGGCGCCGACCCTGCGGAGACCGGGCATGTCGCGTTCGGTTCCGGTGTCGACCTGGTGCTGCGTGGCGGCTTCGGTGGGACGGGGCGCATCGAGATTCTCGACGTGTCCGACGCGGCGGTCTCGACGTCGCCGTCGGTGGACGTCGCGCTGGACCTGACCGGGTACGCAGGCGCGCGGCTCGTGGCGGCGGTGGACGACCCGCAGGTGGTGCGGCTGGCCTGGGAGCGCGGGGTGCTGGCGACCTCGGCCGAGCTCATCGGGCTGTCCCGGCGGATGCTCGACCTCACTGTCGAGCACGTCCGCACCCGGGAGCAGTTCGGGGTGCCGATCGGCAGCTTCCAGGCGGTCAAGCACCACCTCGCCACGGCGCTGCTGCACCTGGAGTTCGCCGTACCGGTGGTGGCGACGGCCGGGTTCGAACTGGCCGCGGGCCTTCCGGGCCGGCTGCGTTCCCTGGCGACGGCCAAGGCGCTGGCGTCCGAGGCGGCGCACGTCGTGGGCCGGGCCGCCCTGCAGTGCCACGGCGCGATCGGTTACACGACCGAGTACGACCTGCACCTGTTCCTCAAGCGGTCGTGGGCTCTGGAGTCGTCGTGGGGCAGCGCCGCCTGGCACCGGGCGGCTCTGCTGGACGACCTCGGTGTCGGCCTGACCGGCGTGCGCCCCGCGTCCTGACCGCCGGCCCCGCACGACGTACACCGACCCGTGAGAAGGAGATCCAGATGAGCGAGACCAGCGGCGTGGACCCGCAGGCGGCGGCGGAGGTCGTCCGGTACGAGACGCGGGGGCCGGTGGCCGTCGTGACGATGAACCGGCCGGAGTACCGCAACGCGCAGAACTCGGCGATGACCTACGCGCTCGACGACGCGTTCTACCGCGCGGCCGCGGACGACGAGGTGAAGGTCATCGTCCTGGCGGGCGCGGGGAAGCACTTCTCGGCCGGCCACGACATCGGTACGCCGGGCCGGGACATCGACTCGTCGTTCGACAGGCGGGCCGGACTGTGGTGGGACCATGTGGGCAAGGCCGGGGCCGACAGCCGGTTCGCCCGGGAGTCCGAGGTGTACCTCGGGATGTGCCGTCGCTGGCGTGAGCTGCCCAAGCCGATGATCGCGATGGTGCAGGGAGCGTGCATCGCCGGGGGCCTCATGCTCGCCTGGTCGTGCGACCTGATCGTCGCCTCGGACGACGCGTTCTTCGCCGATCCGGTCGTCCGCATGGGGATCCCCGGCGTCGAGTACTTCGCCCACCCGTGGGTGATGGGTCCGCGCTTCGCCAAGGAGTTCCTCTTCACCGGCGACCGGATGCCGGCGGCGCGCGCCGCCGAGCTGGGCATGGTCAACCGGGTGGTCGCCAGAGACGAGCTCGAGGCGGAGGTCATGGGGCTCGCCGCACGGATCGCGCAGATGCCGCGTCTGGGTCTCGCGCTGACCAAGAAGGCGGTCAACCAGGCCGAGGACCTCATGGGCCTGCGGGACGGAATGGATTCGGTGTTCGGGCTGCACCACGTTGCGCACGCGCACAATGCCGAGGTGGGCAGTGACTCCCTCGGTGGCCAGGACGCCCGGAGCATGCGTGACGCCGCGAGACAGGAAGGGTGATCGAAGCGATGAATATCGTCGTACTCGTCAAGCAGGTGCCTGATTCGGGCGCGGACCGCAGCCTGCGTTCTGACGACAACACCGTCGACCGCGGTTCGGCGAACAACGTGATCAATGAGATGGACGAGTACGCCATCGAAGAGGCGTTGAAGATCAAGGAAGCGCATGGTGGTGAGGTCACGATCCTGACGATGGGTCCGGACCGGGCGACCGAGTCGATCCGTAAGGCGTTGTCGATGGGCCCGGACAAGGCCGTGCATGTGGTGGATGACGCGCTGCACGGTTCCTGCGCGGTGGCGACCTCGAAGGTCCTCGCCGCGGCGCTCGGGCAGTTGGGCGCCGATCTGGTTCTGTGCGGTGCGGAGTCGACCGACGGGCGGGTGCAGGTGATGCCGCACATGATCGCCGAGCGGTTGGGTGTGGCGGCGCTGACCGGCGCGCGGAAGCTGACCGTCGATGGGTCGGCCCTGACGGTGGAGCGGCAGACCGAGGAGGGCTACGAGGTGGTGACCGCCTCGACCCCGGCTGTGGTCTCCGTGTGGGACACGATCAACGAGCCGCGGTACCCGTCGTTCAAGGGCATCATGGCCGCGAAGAAGAAGCCGGTGCAGACGCTCTCCCTGGGCGACCTGGGCGTGGCCCCGGCGGAGGTGGGCTTCGACGGCGCCACCAGCGCGGTGGTGGAGCACTCGAAGCGGCCGCCGCGTTCCGGCGGGGAGAAGATCACCGACGAGGGCGACGGCGGCGTGAAGCTGGTCGAGTTCCTCGCCTCCGAGAAGTTCGTGTGAGAGGTCGCTGACATGTCTGAGGTTCTCGTCGTCGTCGAAGCCACGCGTGAGTTCG
>NZ_JAGPXV010000509.1:0-4459 GCF_018070405.1 Micromonospora sp. D75 | reverse complement strand
GCGTGGAGGTGGTCAGCTCGTCGCGCGCCTTCAGGGCGGCGCGCATGTCGGCGGTGAGACGGTCCTTCAGCGTGCTCATGGACGGTGAAACTACCCTGAACGCCATGCGAAAGCGCACACTATTCCGTCTCGCGGCCGGAACCGTCGCCGCCGGGGCGGCCACCCTCGCGTACGCGTCGCTCATCGAGCGCAACATGTTCACCCTGCGCCGGTACGACGTGCCGGTGCTCCCGACCGACGCCGAACCGCTGCGGGTGCTGCACCTCTCGGACCTGCACATGATGCCCGCCCAGCGGCGCAAGCAGGACTGGGTGGCCTCGCTGGCCGCGCTCGACCCGGACCTGGTCGTGGTCACCGGCGACAACATGGCCCACCCGGAGTCGGTGCCGGGCGTGCTGCGCGCGCTGCAACCGCTGCTCGACCTGCCCGGCGCGTTCGTCTTCGGCTCCAACGACTACACCGGCCCGGTCCTGAAGAACCCCTTCACCTACTTCCTGCCCGACCGGGAGTACACCGAGGGCACGCCCCTGCCGTACGAGGAACTACGCGACATCCTCACCGGCGCCGGCTGGGTCGACATGAACAACGCACGCACCTCGCTCAAGGCCGGCGGGCGGGAGATCGAGCTGGTCGGCGTGGACGACCCGCACATCGAACGGGACGACTACGACGCCGTGGCCGGCCCGGTCAGCGGCGACGCGGCGCTGTCGATCGCGCTGTCCCACTCCCCCGAGCCCGCGGTGCTGGACCGGATGGCGGCCGACGGCTTCGGCCTGCTGCTCGCCGGGCACACCCACGGCGGCCAGGTGTGCGTGCCCGGGTACGGCGCGCTGGTCACCAACTGCGGGCTGCCCCGCTCGATGGCGCGCGGACTGCACCGCTGGCCCGGCTCGGACTCGTGGCTGCACGTCTCCGCCGGCCTCGGCACCCACCCCACCGCCCCCATCCGCTTCGCCTGCCCCCCCGAGGCCAGCATCCTCACGCTGATCTCCCGCTGACCCCGCCGCCCGGCGTCCCCGCTTCCCGGCAGATCTTGGTACGCGCCCGCCCCTCCGAGGGCCGGTTCGTACCAAGATCTGCCGCCCGCGCGGAGCGGGGGGTACCGAGTTTGACCGTGCGGGCGGGTGGGCTACTATTTGTCGGCACGCCTCGGGGTGTGGCGCAGCTTGGTAGCGCGCTTCGTTCGGGACGAAGAGGTCGTCGGTTCGAATCCGGCCACCCCGACCAGAGGTAAGAGGGCACATCCGATCCATCGGATGTGCCCTCTGCGTTTCCCCAACCGTGATCACCCTCGCAGTAGGATCCCGGCATGCCACGGCCGGTCGTCTTCGACCTCTTCCACACCCTGGTCCACGGCGCCGACGACGAGCGGGACCGGGTGGTCGGCGAGATGGCGCTCCTGGTCGGGGTGGCTCCGGCGGCGCTCGTCGCCGCGTACCACGCGACCTGGCGGGACCGGCTCGTCCGGTGGAGCGCGGAGGAGACCGTCCGCATCCTCGCCGAACGCCTCGGCGGCTCGCCGACGGACGAGCAGGTAAGCCGCGCCGCCGCGCATCGGCGTGCGCTGGCCCGCCGCGTGTTGGGCCGCGTCCCGGTCGGCACCCTGGACGTGCTCGACGCGCTGCGCGAGCGCGGCCACCGGCTGGCCCTGATCAGCAATGCCACTTCCGAGACCGCCGAGGCGTGGGCGGCCGGCCCACTCGCCCGGCGCTTCGACGTCGCGGTCTTCTCCAGCGCGGTCGGGCTGGCCAAGCCGGACCCGGCGATCTACCGCACCGCCGCGCAGCGCCTGGGCGTCGCGCCGGCGGAATGCGTCTACGTGGGCGACGGTGCGGACGGCGAACTGGCCGGCGCGGCGGCGGTCGGCATGACGGTGCTGCGGACCACCGAGCACCAGGACACCGATCCCGGCTGGATCGGACCGGTGATCGCGGACCTCCGTGACCTGCCCACCCATGTGGAGCAACCGGCCTCGACCGAATAGATCGACAGGACTGCCCGAAGCCACCCCGCCACGCGGCGTCGACCCTGCCGCCTGGCAAAGTTATGCGCATGCCGCCGATGATCCGATCCCGCCTGACCGATTGGACCACCGTCGCGCCCCTGGTCGCCGTGCTCGTGCTCGTGATGACCTGGGGACGGGAGCTGCCCGGCCCGCTCATCTTCGTGGTGGCGGCCCTGCTCGCGGCGGCTGTGCTGGCGGCCGTACACCACGCCGAGGTGGTGGCGCACAAGGTCGGTGAGCCGTACGGCTCGCTCGTGCTGGCGGTGGCGGTCACCGTGATCGAAGTCGGTCTGATCGTCACGCTGATGATCAGCGGTGGGGACAAGACGCAGGCGCTGGCGCGGGACACCGTCTTCGCCGCCGTCATGATCACCTGCAACGGCATCCTCGGCCTGTCGCTGCTGCTCGGCGCGCTGCGCCGGCAGGTGGCGGTGTTCAATCCGGAGGGCACCGGAGGGGCGCTGGCGACGGTGGCGACGCTCGCCACGCTCAGCATGGTGGTGCCGACGTTCACCACGAGCCGGCCGGGTCCGGAGTTCTCCCCCGCCCAGCTCGCCTTCGCGGCGGTCGCCTCGCTGGCCCTCTATCTGCTGTTCGTGATGGTGCAGACCGGCCGGCACCGCGACTACTTCCTCCCGGTCACCCAGGAGGGCAGCATCCTCGCCGAGGACAAGACCGGCGACGGCCACGCCGAGCCGCCGTCCACACGTACCGCCCTGGCCAGCCTGGCGCTGCTGGTGGTGGCGCTCGTCGCGGTGGTCGGCGACGCGAAGACGATCTCCCCGGCGATCGAGACCGCGGTCAGCGCGGCGAACCTGCCGCAGGCGTTCGTCGGCGTGGTCATCGCGCTGCTGGTGCTGCTGCCGGAGACGCTCGCCGCCGCCCGGGCGGCCCGGCGGGACCGCGTGCAGATCAGCCTCAACCTCGCGCTCGGCTCGGCCATGGCCAGCATCGGCCTGACCATCCCGGCCATCGCGATCGCCTCGATCTGGCTGGACGGGCCGCTGATGCTGGGCCTGGGCGGCACCCAGATGACGCTGCTGGCGCTGACCGCTGTGACAGCGGTGCTCACCGTGGTGCCGGGCCGGGCCACAGTGCTCCAGGGTGGCGTGCACCTGGTGCTGCTCGCCGCGTTCGTCTTCCTGGCCGCGAGCCCGTAGGCCGACGCGCCAGCCGCGGGCCCGTAAACCGACGCGCCAGCCGCCGGCCAACGGGTCCGTCAGTCGTGCGTCTCCGTGCGCGCCACCTCGGCGAACGCGGCGGTCAGGTACTCGGCGAACGGTCGTCCGGTGACCGCCAGCAGGTCGGCCACGAGCAGCGGGGCGTGCCGGGCGACCGCCGCCGGGCCGGGCGGGTTCTCGTCGTCACCGGGGTCGTAGACGCCGAGCGCCCCGGCCAGCAGCACCAGCAGCACGTGCGGGTCGACGTCGGGCCACCAGGCCGCCGCCGACCGCACGCACTGTTCCAGCACCTGGCGTACGTCGTCGCCGTCCAGCCCGTCCGGATGCCCCTCCTCCAGCAGCAGCCGGACCACACCGCCGAGCACAAGCCCGGACCGGTCGGCGGTGGCCAGCCGCTCGACGGCCGGGGCGTACGTCTCGGCGTCGCGGGCCTGCGCGGCGCCCACCGCGTCGGTGGCCGTCTCGGCGATCTCGCGGGCCGGTGCGGGCAGGTGCCGCCAGGTCGTCGTCACCGGGTCAGCATGGCAGAGCACGTGTGTTCGCTCACCTTCCGGCCCAGCGACCGCGTGTGTAAGGGGTAAACGGGTCGCGAGAGTCGTACCCGAAGCACAGAATCCCTGCCATGCTGCGCCGCGCCCTGCCCGCCCGTCCCGAAGCCCGCCGGATCCTGCTCGGCACGCTGTTCTCCGCGGTCGGGCGCGGCCTCACCCTGCCGTTCCTGTTCATCTACCTCACCGACGTACGCGGCCTGACCGACACCCGGGCCGGGCTGGTGATCGGCTGGTTCGGCGCGGTCACGCTGGCGCTCTCGCCGCTGGCCGGCACGTTCATCGACCGCTTCGGCGCGCGCCGGGTCGTGTTGCCCTGCCTGGTGATCGAGGCGATCGGCGTCGGCTCACTGGCGCTCGTCGACTCGACCGCCTCGGCGTTCGGCGTGATGACGCTCATCGCCGTCGGCAGCTCGGCGATCTGGGCCGGGCAGAACACGATCCTCGCCTCGCTCACCGACGACGGCGAGCGGCAGCGCGTCTTCGGGCTCAACTTCGCGCTGCTCAACCTCGGTATCGGCACGGGCGGCCTGATCTCCGGCGCGGTGGTCGACGTGGCCCGTCCGGTCACGTTCGAGGTGATCTACCTGCTGGACGCGGTGAGCTACCTGACGCCGGCGCTGATCCTGCTGACGCTGCCGCACGTGGGGCGCCGGCCGGTCGCGGCCACGGGGGCGACGGCCGCCGATCGGAGGACCGGCGGCTACCTCACGGTGCTGCGGGAC
>NZ_JAGPXV010000508.1:0-4469 GCF_018070405.1 Micromonospora sp. D75 | reverse complement strand
CAAGGAAGCCGCCAACGAGGCGATCAAGAACTTCGAGAAGCTCACCGCGGAGAACCTCATGGCGGCCAAGCAGAAGCGTGCCGCGAAGCAGACGGTGGTCGACAACATCAAGCTGCTGACCGCGGCCCGCGAACAGCTCGACGAGGACTGGATCGACAAGCTCTTCGCCCGCGGCGCCGAGGCGGCGGGGAACTGGCGTGGCATCGGCGCGTCCGGCGACTACCGGGCCACCGACTGGGACTGGATGAAGGAGAACGTCCTCGACCGAGGGCTCGACACGCGGGCCGAGGCGGCCAAGGAGCAGTCCAGCAAGCTCTACGACGAGCTCTTCCCCACGCTCGTGGAGGAGAGCACCAACGCCTTCGCCCAGCTGACCGATGATCCGGGCACGCTGGCGAAGTTCAACGAGGAGCTGGAGAAGGCCTCGGAATCCCTGGAGTCGCTGCTGGCGACCGAGGAGGAATACGTCAAGGACCTGGCCGAGGGACCCTACAAGCAGACGGGCCTCGCCGCGTTCGCACTGGTCAGAGACGCGGTCCAGGTGGGCTTCAAGCTGCTCGCGGACAAGACGGAGGAAGCCGACGACGAGGTGAAGAAGTCATGACCGACCTCTTCGTCGCGGCGGGCGGCCCGGCCGGCGACGGCACCCGGGCCCGGCCGTTCCACGACCCGTGGCTCGCGCTGCGGCAGGCTGCGCCCGGCGACCGCATCCACATCGCGGCGGGCACCTATACCGGGCGCGGCGAGCGCTCCTCGTGGGTCGTCGACACCCCCGAGCTGACCCTGCTCGGCGGATACAGCCCCGACTTCTCCCGCCGTACCCCCTGGCAGACACCGACGGTCTTCGCGGCAAAGACCGGCCTGCGCGTCCCGAACGAGCCGAACATGCTCCAGGGCATCGGCGGCCACGACGGCCTCGTCCTGGACGGGCTGTTCTTCGACGGGGCCGGGCGCGACGACTACGACGAGCAGGGCGGCCTGCAGCGCGCCTCCTACGGGGACGGCCCGCTGGTGAGCCTGCGCGGCGAGCGCATCACCGTCCGCGACTGCTGCTTCGCCAACGGCAGCTCCGGCGCCGTCGAGCTCGGCGGCGACTCCGTGGTCTTCGAGAACAACATCGTCGTCAACTGCGTCGGCCTCAGCCTGCTCACCGTCCGCGACGGCGCCCCCGAGACCCCGGCCGCGGTCAGCCGCAACACCTTCGCCTTCGCCCACGACGACTCCGACCCACCGCGCGGCTCCGGCGCCGACCGGGCCGTGGGCGTACGGGTCAACGGCGCTGCCGCGATCGCCGACAACGTCTTCGTCGGCTGCGGCAACGCGGCCGTCGCCTGCCTGCGCGACGTCGGGCAGATCGCCATCGACCGCAACCTGTTCTTCGCCACACCGCGCGACATCGTGCGCAGCCGGGTGCCGGGCGCGGAGGCCGAGCTCACCGAGGAGTACGCCGCGGAGCTCGAAGACGTCGGCCTGCGCTCGGCGGCCGGCAACACCGTCGGCGACCCACAGCTGACCGGGCTCCCGGCGGCGTGGCTCGACACGTACACGGTGGACGTCGCCGTCACGTACGAGCGCCCGCCGATCGCCGCCCTCAACGCGCTGCGGAAATCGGCCGGCCTCGGCGAGCTGCCGTCCACATCAGACCACGATGTTCAGCGGCCCGTCATGCGCCGGCTCGCCCCGGCCGAGGTGCTCGCCCTCGCGGTCGGCGCGGCGCCGGGCGCGCACCCCGCCGACCTGGCGGCGCCGGAGCCGTTCACCGAGCCCCCGGCCGGTCCGGTGTACCAGGCCGTCGACTGGGCGCGGCTCTACGAGGCCGACCCGGCGCTCGCCGGAGCCCCGGTGCAGGTGCGGGCCGGGGTCGGCTTCGACCAGAACACGCAGATCCTCCCCGAGCTCGCGGAGACGCACATCGGCGTCGCCGTCTACGAGCCCGGCACCGACAACAGCCCGTGGTGGGCGCTCGCCCCGCGCTACGGCCTCGTCCATCACCAGACCGAGGAGGCCGTACGGTATTCGCGCGGCCTCGACGTCGAGTCCACGTACCTGCTCCGCGGCACGTACCGTCTCACGCCGCCCGGCGGGCGTCAGAGCGCCACCATCGTCCTCGACTCCCTCGCGCCCGTGCTCGACGTCACGGCCCCCGAGCCGCCCCGGCCGGCCGGCCGCGACTGGTTCGTGCGGGCCGGATCCTCCGGCGGGGACGGCAGCCGCGAGGCGCCGTTCCGCGACCCGTTCCAGGCTCTCGAAAAGGCCGCCGAGGGCGACCGCATCCTCGTCGCCGCAGGTGAGTACACGGGCCGCCTGCGGTCGGGCACATGGCGCATCCCCGTACGCAACCTGACGCTGCTGGGCGGGTGGGACGCCGAGTTCGCCGCGCGCGACCCCTGGCGGCACCCCGTGCGCTTCGTGCTCACTCCGGAGACCAAGGCGAAGGGCATCTTCGGCGATCCGGTGCTCACCGGCGAGGACTCGGGGGAGGGCCTCATCCTTGACGGGTTCATGTTCGACGGGGCGACCTACAACGCGTACGCCGACAGCGGCGCCCTCGACGCGGGCCATTCCCAGTCGGCGGCGCTGCTCGACCTGCGCGGCGGCAGCGGCGGCATCACCGTGCGCAACTGCGTCTTCGCCAACGCGGCGTACTGCGCCGTGCAGCTCAGTGCGGCGTACGGGACGTTCGAGAACAACGTGGTCGTCAACACGAGCGGCACCGCCGTCCGTGTCCAGGCACCCGGCGCGGGCCCCTGGACCATCCGCGGCAACACGGTCCTGTTCGCCGCCGACCCCACCGGCCGGGCCTCGACCGGGCAGTCCACGACCGGCTGCCTGCTGGACCTCTCCGGCCGGGGTGTCATGCGGATCGAGGCCAACGTGCTCGCCTTCGCCGACAGCATCGCCGTCCGCGCGACCGTGCCCGACCAGAACCTGCTGCTCGACGGGAACGTGCTCGCCGCCAACCTGTACGCCGACCTCCACGACGGCCGCCACGTGCTCGTCGACGCCGAGAACCGCGACCGGGTGTTCCGCGACGCCCCGTTCGGCGCTCAGACCGGAACCCGGTTCGAGCTGCCGGCGATGCCGGTCGACGCCGCGTACGCCGACCAGGCCGTCGGCCGCCTCTCGGCGCTGGCCGCCGCGATGCCGAAGGACGGGCTCAACGCCGCCGCGGCGGCGCTCGGCGTCCCGATCACGGCGCCGAAGACGGAGGCACCCGTCGAGGCGGCGCCCCCGGAGCCGAAGAAGGAACCGTCAGTGGCCGACCTGCTCGCGGACCTCGGCCGGGCCCGCAAGGCGTTCGAGGCGAAGGACGCGGCCCCGCCGGCCACAGACACTCCGCTGTACTGCCCGGTCTATCCGGTCGAGGCGGCGCTGAGGCTGGCCCTCGACGCCCCGCCAGGCGAGCCCGGCGCCCACGCCCAGCCTTCATGATCGAAGAGCCCGACTCCACCGAAACCGGGGCGGTTCGGTGCCGGGTGACCGCGCATACCGTTGCCGCCACGAGCCGCAGGCGGCGCTTCAGGCGGAGGTGCGTTCCCGCCACGCCCGCAAGCGGTCACGCAGCCAGTGGTAGCTGGCCTTGGGCGTACGGGATCCGGTGGCGTAGTCGACGTGGGCCAGACCGAAGCGGGGCCCGTACCCGCGGGCCCACTCGAAGTTGTCGATGAGCGACCAGTAGAAGTATCCCCGCAGATCGAGCCGGTCGTCGACGGCGGCCGCACGGGCCGCCGCCGCCAGGTGCCCGGCCACGAACGAGATCCGTTCCGGGTCCGGCTCGGGTCCGTCCCGCAGGTCGGCGCAGCCGTTCTCCGTCACGTACACGGCAGGCAGGCCCGGGTAACGGTCCGCGAGCCCGGTCAGGGTGTCGAACAGCCCTTGCGGCTCCACCGGCCAGCCCAGGTCGGTGGTGGGCAACCCGTCCGGCCGTAGCTGCCGGACCCCGATGTCGAACGCGCTGCGCAGCGCCGGTTCGGGCTGCTCGTACGGGGCGTCGGCGACGTGCACCCGGTAGTAGTAGTTGACACCGAGGAAGTCCAGCGGCGTGGAGATCACCGCCAGGTCACCGTCCCGGCGGAACGACAGATCGCTCACCCCGGCGTAGAGCCGCTCGAACCCGGGCGGGTACGCGCCGCCCAGCACCGGATCCGTGAACTGCCGGTTGAGCATGAGGTCCTGCCGATCCGCCGCCGCCCGGTCGGCCTCGGTATCGCTGGCCGGCACGGCGGGGGAGAGGTTGAGCGTGATGCCGACGCGCGACCGCGGGCCGGCGGCGGACCGGACTGCGGCGACCGCCCTGCCGTGCCCGAGCAGCAGGTGGTGGGCGGCGGCCAGAGCGCCATGTCCTTCGGCGGTGCCGGGAGCGTGCCGGCCCTCCGCGTAGCCGACCATCGACGAGCAGTACGGCTCGTTCAGCGTGATCCAGTCCTGGACCCGGTCGCCGAGGACGCCCGCCACCGCGGCGGCGTACT
>NZ_JAGPXV010000507.1:0-4479 GCF_018070405.1 Micromonospora sp. D75 | reverse complement strand
CACCAGCAGCGGCTGGAAGAATCGCCTTCCGTGAAGACGTTCGAGGAGTTGTTCGCCGAGCTGCAGGCCAAGGCCGCCGCCGGCACCCCGGGCTCGGGCACGGTCGACGCGCTCGCGAAGGGCGTGCACTTCATCGGCAAGAAGGTCGTCGAGGAGGCGGCCGAGTCGTGGATGGCCGCCGAGCACGAGGGCCCGGAGCGGGCCGCCGAGGAGATCTCCCAGCTGCTCTACCAGGCGCAGGTGCTGATGCTCGCCACCGGTCTGGAACTGAAGGACGTCTACCGACATCTGTGAGTGCCCGTCCGCTGATCATCCGATCGAACGAAGGAGCACTCCCATGCTGCGTGTCGCAGTACCCAACAAGGGCGCTCTGGCCGAGAAGGCGGCCCAGATGCTGCGCGAGGCGGGCTACCGCCAGCGCACCGACCCGAAGGACCTGGTCTGCCGGGACGAGCCCAACGACATCGAGTTCTTCTACCTGCGCCCCAAGGACATCGCCACCTACGTCGGCTCCGGTGACCTCGACGTCGGCATCACCGGGCGGGACCTGCTGATCGACTCCGGCGCTCCGGCCGAGGAGGTGGTGGACCTCGCCTTCGCCCAGGCCACCTTCCGGTTCGCCGCACGCCCGCAGGACGTGGACGACGTCCGGGATCTGGGCGGGCACCGGATCGCCACCGCGTACCCGGGTCTGGTCGAGCGGCACCTGGCCGAGCTGGGCGTCAAGGCCGACGTGATCCGCCTGGACGGCGCGGTGGAGAACGCCATCCGCCTCGGCGTGGCCGACGTGGTCGCCGACGTGGTGGAGACCGGCGCGACGCTGCGCCAGGCCGGCCTGGTGGTGTTCGGCGAGCCGCTGCTGCGTTCCTCGGCGGTGCTGGTCCGCCGCGCCGGCACGCCCGGCGGCGCCCAGCACGAGCAGCTGCTGCGCCGGCTGCACGGCGTCCTGGTCGCCCGGCGCTACGTGATGCTCGCCTACGACGTGCCGGCCGGCCTGCTCGACCGGGCCAGCTCGCTGACCCCCGGCATCGAGTCGCCGACGGTCTCGCCGCTGCACCGGGAGGGCTGGGTCGCGGTGCAGGCGATGGTGCTCCGCGACGACGTGCACCGGATCATGGACGAGCTGTACGAGCTGGGCGCCCGCGCGATCCTGGTCACCAACATCCACGCCTGCCGCCTGTGAGGCCGCTGCCGCTCCCGGCCGCGCTCGCGGTGGTCGTGGCCGGTGGCGTGGCCTCCGCCGCCCAGGGCGTGGTCAACGCCGAGATGGGGGAGCGGACCGGCGCCCCGGTCCTCGGCGCGGTCGTCAACAACCTCGGCGGCTGCCTGCTGGTGCTGGCCGGGATCGTGGCGCTGCCGTCGATGCGCGCCGGGCTGGCCGCGTTGCGCCGCTCCGGGCTGCCCTGGTGGACCTACCTGGGCGGGGTGGGCGGCGCGGTGATCGTGCTGGTCGCGCCGGTGGTGGTGCCCGTGCTCGGGGTGGCGGTGTTCACCATCGCCCAGGTGGCCGGCGGCAGCCTCGGCGGCCTGGCGGTGGACCGGGCCGGGCTGGCCGCGACCGGGCGGATGCCGCTCACCGTGCCCCGCGTCGGCGGGGCGGTGCTCGGCGTCGGCGCGGTCGCGCTCGCCCAGCTCGGCCGCCCGGTCGGCGAACTGGCGGTCGGGCTGGTGCTGCTCTGCGTCCTGGGCGGGCTGGCGGTGGCGACGCAGTCCGCGCTCAACGGCCGGGTCGCCGCCACCGTGGGCCCGGCCGCCGGGCTCGCCGTCAACTTCGCGGTCAGCACCGTGGTGATCGGCGCGGTGGCGGCGCTGACCGGCGCGCTCGCGAGCCAGCCCCGCTGGCCCGGCCAGTGGTGGCTCTACGCCGGCGGCCTGCTCGGCGTCGGCATCGTGCTCTCCCTGCTGGTCGGCGTACGCGCCGCCGGGGTGCTGCGCACCGGCCTGGCGCTGGTGGCCGGGCAGCTCGGTGGCGCGCTGCTGCTGGACCTGGTCCTACCCGGCGGGCCCGGCGTGCGGCTGCCGGTGCTGGCCGGCGCCCTGCTCACGCTGCTCGCCGTGGTGGTCACCAGCCTGCGCCGGCGCGGCCCGGACCGTGTGGCGGCCGAAGATGCGCGCGAACCGGATGGCAGACTGGTCGGGTGAGCGATTCCGTGGTGACCGTGCGACCCCGCCGCGTCCGGGTCGTGTGCTGGGTGTCGGCCGTCACGCTGTTCGTCGTGTTCAGCCTCGTCGCGACGTCGCTGACCGGCGCCACCGGCAACGGCTACGGCACGTTCCAGCGCGGCGACCAGTTCGCCATGATCGGCCTGGGCGTGTTCGGTGCGCTCGGCTTCCTGCTGTTCACCCGCCCGCGCGTGGTCGCCGACGCCAAGGGCGTCCGGGTGCGCAACGTGTTCAGCTCGTACGAGCTGCCGTGGGAGGTGATCCGCGGGGTCCGGTTCGACCGGGGCGCCCCGTGGGCCAGCCTGGAGCTGCACGACGACGACCTGCTCCCGATGGTCGCGTTGCAGGCCGCCGACAAGGAGAGCGCGGTCGAGGCGGTCCGCGCGTTGCGCCGGCTGCACCAGGCGCACCTGGCGGCGCTGTCCGCCGGCCAGTCGGCACCCCGCTGACCAGCGAGCCCGGTTTGGGCGGGCCTGGGCCGAGGGTGTAGTGTTGCGGAGTCGACCAGACTGCCCCCGTCCCTGACGCGCGGGCGGTCGTGAAGCGGAGCGCCCGCTCCCACCCGAGTCGCCGCCACGGTGGCCGGGTCCGGTCCCCGGTTTCGGGCACGTCCCGGCGCCGGATGCGCGATCCTGTGATCGTGCCGACCGGTCGAGTGGGCCCTGGCATATGCCGGGGCCTTCTGCTTTCCGGGTCGGCTCCCGCCCGGGAGCCCGCGGAGTCGGCACCGTAGGAGACTCGACTCGAGGAGGCCCCATCAGCGTCGAACCACGCGTGAACGAGCAGATCCGGGCACGTGAGGTCCGACTGGTCGGCCCTGAGGGTGAGCAGGTGGGCATCGTCCCGCTTGAGCGCGCCCTGCAGCTGGCCGCGGACGTCGACCTGGACCTGGTCGAGGTTGCGCCGATGGCGCGCCCGCCGGTGTGCAAGCTCATGGACTTCGGCAAGTTCAAGTACGAGAGCGCACTCAAGGCGCGCGAAGCGCGGCGTAACCAGCAGCAGACCGTCATCAAGGAGATGAAGCTCCGGCCGAAGATCGACCCGCACGACTACGAGACCAAGAAGGGTCACGTGGTGCGGTTCCTCAAGGCCGGCGACAAGGTCAAGGTGACGATCATGTTCCGCGGTCGGGAGCAGAGCCGCCCGGAGCTGGGTTACCGGCTCCTGCGCCGGCTCGAGTCCGAGATCACGGACCTGGGATACGTCGAGGCCGCTCCGAAGCAGGACGGCCGCAACATGATCATGGTTCTCGCTCCGCACCGGGCCGTCAAGGCCTCCGCGGTCGCCGCCACGGCGTCCCGCGGTGGACCGCGCGACCGGGCCGCGGAGGAACCGGCCGCTCCGGCCGGCGAGACCCCGGCGGCCGGCGACACCGCAGCAGCCGGCGAGACCGGTACGACCGCTGAGACCAGCGGCCAGTAACAGGGGAGAAGACGTTCCAATGCCGAAGATGAAGAGCCACACGGGTATGGGCAAGCGGGTCAAGGTGACCGGCAAGGGCAAGATCGTTGCCCAGCAGGCCGGCCTTCGCCACAACCTGGAGAAGAAGCCCAGCACCCAGACCCGTCGGCTGACCGGCACCGTCGAGCTGGCCAAGGCCGACGTCAAGCGCATCAAGAAGCTGCTCGGCCGCTGACGCGAGCCACCTGAACCGAAGAAGGAGTTGAGATGGCACGCGTCAAGCGGGCTGTGAACGCCCAGAAGAAGCGTCGTACCCTGCTGGAGACCGCGAGCGGTTACCGCGGTCAGCGCTCCCGGCTGTACCGCAAGGCCAAGGAGCAGGTGCTGCACTCGATGCAGTACTCCTACCGGGACCGTCGCGACCGCAAGGGCGACTTCCGGCAGCTCTGGATCCAGCGGATCAACGCCGGCGCCCGGGCCAACGGCCTGACCTACAACCGGCTGATCCAGGGCCTGCGCCTGGCCGGCATCGAGGTCGACCGGAAGATCCTGGCCGACATGGCCGTCAACGACGCCGCCTCGTTCGCGGCGATCGTCGAGCTGGCCCGCGCCGCCGTGGCGGCCGAGGGCACCGGTGGCGCCGCGGCTCAGGCCGCCTGACCCACCCCGTACGGCAGATCGAGGCGTCTCCCATGCAGTCACATCCGCAGGGGAGGCGTCTCGACGCCGTTCCCGGACCGTTCACCCCGCGTACCCCCAGGGTCGTGGCGGCCCGCCGGCTGCACCGCCGGCGCGACCGCGACCAGGCCGGCCGGTTCCTGGCCGAGGGGCCGCAGGCGGTCCGGGAGGCGCTGGCCCGCGCCGGCACCGTGGTGGAGCTGTTCGGCACCCCGGCGGCGCTCGACAGGTACGCCG
>NZ_JAGPXV010000506.1:0-4482 GCF_018070405.1 Micromonospora sp. D75 | reverse complement strand
GTGGACTGCCGCTCGGTGCCGAGCTTGTCGTACTCGCTCTCCGCCTTGGCCAGGTAGGTCGCGTCACCGGTGGCCCGGTACAGCCAGATCGCGCCCCAGACCAGCTCGTCCTGGTAGCCGCTCCACGACTTGTAGAAGCTCGTCGCGTCGGTGATGCACTCGTGGTAGCTCTTCCGCACCGTGTCGGCGAACGTGTAGAGCTGCTTGGCGTGGCCGAGCAGCTTGTCCGCGTAGGTCGCGTCGGTGGGGCGGAACACCATGGACGAGGCGGCCATCGCGGCCGCCGTCTCCCCCGCCAGGTCCGCGCCGCCACAGCTCGCGTCGATCTTGTACGCGGGCCGCGCCATCGGCATCACCTCGGCCGGACCCCACCACTTGTGGTCGTCGTCGCCCTTGCCGACCTGTCCGTACAGGACGTTCGGCGCGGGGTGCGCCTTGACGAAGTAGTCGTTGACGAAGCGCAGGTTGTTCAGCAGGTGGGTGAGCTGCCCGGAGGCGACGTAGCCGTCGCGGTACTCGACCGCGCCCCAGGCCAGCATGGTGGCGCTGAACGCCATCGGGAAGCCGAACTTCACGTGGTCACCGGCGTCGTACCAGCCGCCGGTGAGGTCGACGCCGACGTCGGCGCCGTCGGTGAGCGCCGAGTCGCCGCGCCAGGAGACGCGGTTCCACGAGGGTTTGCGGCCGGACTGCTGCGCCTCGTAGAAGAACAGCGACTTCTGCAACGCCTCGGCGTAGTTGAACGCGGCCGCGGCCTGCGCGGCGGCGGGTACCTCGACGGCCGACGCGGGCGGCGCGGCGGCGACGGCCGTGGCCAGGCCGACGGCCAGCGCGGCGCCGGCGGCGAGCAACCGGCGCAGCCGCGACCGGCCTCCGGGCGGCGGTATCGGACGGGGCATGGCGAGCTCCTGTGGCTGGCGCCGCGCGGCAGCCGGAGCGGGGACGGCGCTCGGGCTCCGGCTGCCGCGAGGCAGTGGTGGTGGAGTGACCGCAGGAGCTTCGGGAGCGCTCCCATGGATAAGCGACAATGTAATGCGCGGGCAACATGTTGGGAAGGCCGCCGTCGGCGGGGGGCGCTCGGCGTACTGACGGGTAACAAACGGGAGCTGGATCACACCATCGATACAGGTCGATATAGAGCCGACTCATTCCCAGCTCAGCGGCATCGCGGTGGCGGCGAAAGCGCCGCCGACGGCCCCGTCCGGACCGCCGCCGTCCTGGCATACGAGCGTACGGTTGCCCGCCCGCTCGGCACCGCGCGACAGTACGCCTCACCTGCGGTGCCATCGACGCCGCCGCTCCCCGGACGACACTGAGGAGATCGCGATGGCTCTACGACTCGCCGAAGGCACCTCCTGGTCCGACACGCTCGCCCGGGCGGTGGCCGCCACCCCCGAGGCATTCGACACCACCTCCGACGGCGTGCCCACGCTCCACAATCTCGTCCAGGGGCAGTGGCGCGCGCTCGGCACACCGGCGCCCGTCCGTACCCCGGTCGACAACACCGTCCTGATCCACCTGGCCCGGCTCGACGCCGAGGCGGCGCGCGGCGCTGTCGCACACGCCGCGGCGGCGCACCGGGAGTGGGCGCGGACGCCGCTGGCCGAGCGCGTCGCCCGGGTCACCGACGCGCTCGACGCGCTCACCGAGCACCGCGACCTGCTCGCCCTGCTGCTGGTCTGGGAGATCGGCAAGCCGTGGCGGCTGGCCTGCGCCGACGTGGACCGCGCGCTGGACGGCGTGCGCTGGTACGTGGGCGAGATCGAGCGGATGCTCGCCGACGGCCGGGAGCCGCTGCCCGGCCCGGTCAGCAACATCGCCTCCTGGAACTACCCGATGAGCGTGCTGGTGCACGCCGAGCTGGTGCAGCTGCTGGCCGGCAACGCGGTGATCGCCAAGACGCCGTCCCAGGGCGGCGCGGTCTGCCTCACCGTCGCCCACGCGCTGATGCGGCGCGCCGGACTGCCCGCCACCCTGCTGTCCGGCAGTGGCGAGGAACTGTCCGAGGTGCTCGTCCGCGCGCCGGAGATCGGCGCGGTCGCATTCGTCGGCGGGCGCTCCAACGGCGGCAAGGTCGCCGCCGCGCTGCTCGACTGCGACAAGCGGCACTTCATCGAGCAGGAGGGCCTGAACGCCTGGGGCATCTGGAACTTCTCCCAGTGGGACTCGCTCGCCGCGCACCTGCGCAAGGGCTTCGAGTACGGCAAGCAGCGCTGCACCGCGTACCCCCGGTTCGTGGTCCAGCGCGACCTGGTCGACGAGTTCCTCGACATGTACCTGCCCGTGGTCCGCTCGATCCGCTTCGGCCACCCGCTCGCCGTCGGCGACGACTGGTCGGCCGGCGACCCGCTGCCGGAGCTGGACTTCGGTCCGCTGATCAGCGCCGCCAAGGCCGAGGAGCTGCGCCGCAAGGTCGAGGAGGCGGTACGCGGCGGCGCCGTACCGCTGCACCGGGGCAAGCTCGACGGCGCACCGTTCCTCGACGGGCAGGACACGTCCGCGTACGTCGCGCCCGCCGTGCTGCTGGCCCCGCCCGGCCGGTCCCGGCTGATGCACGCCGAGCCGTTCGGCCCGGTGGACACCATCGTGGTGGTGGACACCACCGACGAGCTGCTGGCCGCGATGAACGCCTCCAACGGCGCGCTCGTGGCGTCGCTGGCCTGCGACGACGAGGAGCTGGCCGGCAAGCTGGCGGTGGACCTGCAGGCGTTCAAGGTGGGCATCAACAAGCCCCGCTCCCGGGGCGACCGGGACGAGCCCTTCGGCGGCCGGGGCGCCTCCTGGAAGGGCGCGTTCGTCGGCGGCGACCTGCTGGTGCAGGCGGTGACGGTGGGCGGAGACGGCCGGCTCTACGGCAACTTCCCCGACTACAGCAGCTACCCCGCCACCTGATCCCCGCGAACACGGGCGGGGCCCCCGCATCGGGGGCCCCGCCGTGTCACCGTCCCCCGCATCGGAGGTCGGTCCGGGTGGCGCGCGAACGCGCCGGTTGCGGCCCTCCGGCCGGACCCCTCGGGCGTGCCGCGCCGTTGCGGCTCACCTCCGTGGTCCGGCCGGACGGCCGTCAGCTCATCCCGGCCGCTGCGCCGGCACGACCGCGCCGGCACGCGCGCCGCTACCGGCCACCGCCGGTGCGCCGGTCACCGCTGGTCCGCCGGTCACCGCGTCACCGCCGGACGCCGGCTCGCCCGTCGACGGCGCGGGAACCAGCGGAAGCGTCGCGGTCAGCACCGCGCCGTCGCGTTCCAACGCCACCGGCCGGTCCAGGCGGCGCAGCGTCCGCAGCATCGGGGTGTTCTCGGCCTGCACGTGCAGCAGCACCGCGGCGTAACCGGCCCGGTCGGCGTGGCCGAGCAGGCGGCGCAGCAGCGCCGAGCCCAGGCCCCGGCGCTGCCAGTCGTCGCGCACCAGCAGCGCCGCCTCGGCCTCGTCGCCCTCACCGAGCAGGGTCGCCATCGCCACGCCCGGCTCCGCCGCCCCGCCGGCGCCCGCCGGCGCGTGCAGGGGCCCGCCCCGGCCCGGCTCCAGCCGCCGGCGCAGCCGCGCCGCCAGGTCGGGGCCGGTGGTCAGCGCCGCGCCGGCCCGTGCCGCGAACGCGCGGATCAGGTCCACATCGGCCTCGTCGTACCAGCGGTCGGCACGGCGGGCCACCAGCAGCGCGCCGGCCGGCGCATCCCGGCCGGGCAGCGGCACCACCCGGGCGACGGCGCCGAAGGTGTCCAGACCGGGCAGCCAACCCGCCTCGGCGGCCTGCTCGACCAGCCAGTCCAGCTCGTGCGGCTCGGCGCCGGACAGGCCGGCCTCGATGGCCACGGGCAGCGCCGGGGCGGGCAGCACGCCGCTGTCCACCACGGGCGCCTGGTCGTCGGCGCGTACCGCCCGCCACCACCGGGACCGGCCGGAGCGGGGGGCGAGCACCAGGACCGCCACGTCGGCCGTCGTCGGCACGGCGAGGCGGACCACGGCCGCGGCCGCCCGGTCGGGGTGCAGCGGGTTGCCGAGCTTCTCGCCGACCACCGCGAGGAACGCCGAGCGGGCCCGCTCGGCCAGCAGCGCGTCGGCCCGGCTGACGCTCTCGGTGACGTCCTCGACGTACCAGCAGCGCCGGTGACCGGACAGCGCGACCGGCCGTACGCGCAGCCGTCGCCCGTGGTGAGTGAACTCCGCCGGGCCGTCGCCGCGCAGCGCGTCCACGCCCGCCGCGGCGAGCAGCTCGCCGGCGGTCACCTCGGGGACCAGGCGCTCCGCGACGGGGCTCACGTGCCGCACGACACCGTCGGCGTCGCAGACGACAAGGCCCTCCCGGAAGTGCTCGACGACCTCGGACCAGTCCGGGACGGCGGGGCCGCGGTCGGCTGCCAGCGGCGGCAGGGCAGGCGTCGCCGCAGCGGCGGCGGACCACGCCGGGACCCGTGCGGCACTCGGCGTGGAGATCCGTCCGTCGCCCGGGTCGGCACCCCTGACGTCGGCAGCAGTCACCAG
>NZ_JAGPXV010000505.1:0-4487 GCF_018070405.1 Micromonospora sp. D75 | reverse complement strand
CACCCAGGCGGTACGCGTCGGCGTGCACGAGCGTCACCCGGCCGCCCCGATCCGGGTCGGGGCGGTGCACCCGGGCGATGACGAAGGTGGGCGAGGTGATGTCGCCGCGTACGCCCAGGCCGGCGCCGATGCCCTGGGTCAGCGCGGTCTTGCCGGCCCCGAGCGGGCCACTGAGCAGCAGCAGGTCACCCGCGCGCAGCACCCCGGCCAGCCGACGCCCGAACTCGTGGGTGTCGTCGACCGTCTTCAGCTCCACGACCACTGTCATAGCGAATCCAGGAACCTCTCCAGAGCCACGTTCACCTCGTCGGCGTGCTCCAGCATCACCACGTGCCCACTGTCGTCGATCTTCACGAACTCGGCGTGCGGCAGCCGCCGGACGATCTCCTCGGAGTGCGTCACCGGCGTGATCATGTCCTTGTCCCCCACGATCACCAGCACCGGCGTGCCGGCCAGCGCGGCCAGGGCCGGGAACCGGGAGTGGGTGGCGATCGTGCGCAGGTAGCGCGTCACCGTGTCGGCCGAGGTGCGCGAGTTCATCATCTCGACGTACGACACCAGGGCCGGGCTCGGCGCCGAGGTGCCGAAGCCGTACTTGCGGGTGAGCAGCCAGGCCACGTTCGAGGTCGACCGGCGCGCCCGGTCGATCACCGTGCCGCCGTACCGGGTGGCGTTGCTCATCATGTAGAGCACCGGCGAGCCGACGCGGCCGAGCAGCGCGGGCGCCACCAGCTTCGTCTCCGCCGCCAGACCGCCCGAGGTCGCCATCAGCACGGTGCCGACCACGCGGTCACCGAACATCTCCGGGTACAGCTCGGCCAGCGCCATGATCGTCATGCCGCCCATCGAGTGCCCGACCAGCACCAGCGGGCCCTCCGGGGCCACCTCGTCGAGCACCCGGCGCAGCGTGTGGCCCAGCGCGGTCAGGTCGTACTCGCCGCTCTCCAGCCGGCCGGAACGGCCGTGCCCCGGCTGGTCGTACGCGACCACCCGGTAGTCGCCGCGCTCGGCGAGCCGCTTGCGCTGGAAGTGGAACGTGCCCATGTCCAGGCAGAACCCGTGCACCAGCACCACAGTCGGGTGCCCGGCGACCGGGCGGGTCGGCTCGACCACCTCCACGTGGATGTCGGTGCCGTCCGGCATCTCCAGCCGGTACGCCTGGTCGTAGCGCTGCTCGCCGAAGACCTCGTCGGCGTACCTGTCGGTGGGGTCGTTCTTGAGCCGGCGGACCAGCACCCGCTCGCTGACCACGCCCGCCGCGAGCCCGGCGGCGGCCACCCCGACGGCGGCGCCGACCAGCCCGGCGACCTTGCCGGCGGCGGTACGCGGACGCGGCAACCGGAGACTCATGCGCGCTCGCCGTCGTAGAACCGGGGCACGCGCACGCCGCCGAAACGGGTCACGATCTCGTAGTTGATGGTGCCGACCGCCTCGGCCCAGTCGTCGGCTGTGGGCCCGCCGTCCGCGCCGTCGCCGAACAGCGTCACCATGTCACCGGCGGCCACCTCGTCGTCGCCGCAGTCGACCACGAACTGGTCCATGCAGACCCGGCCGGAAATGTTCCGGCGCTTGCCGGCGAGGTGCACCGGGCCGGTGTTGGAGGCGTGCCGGGGCACACCGTCGGCGTAGCCGAGCGGCACCACCGCCAGGTTGGTCTCCTGCTCGGTGAGGTAGGTGTGCCCGTAGGAGACGCCGGTGCCGGCCGCGACCCGCTTGGTCAGCATCACCCGGGCGCGGGCGGTCATCGCCGGGCGCAGGCCGAACTGCTCGCCCGCGACCGGCGACAGACCGTAGACCGCGATGCCGGGCCGGACCAGGTCGAAGTGCGTGTCCGGCCGGGTCAGCGTGGCGGCCGAGTTGGCCAGGTGGCGGTACCGAGGGCGCAGACCGGCGCGCTTCACCATCTCCAGCCCCTCGTGGAAGACGGCGAGCTGGCGGTCGGTGGTGGGGTGGCCGGGCGAGTCCGCGTACACGAAGTGGCTCCACACGCCGACCACCTCGACCAGGCCGTCGGCCTGGGCCTTCGCGGCGGCCTCCAGCAGCGCCGGCCAGTCGGCGACGGTGGCGCCGCCCCGCGCCAACCCGGTGTCGATCTTGAGGTGCAGCCGGGCCGGGCGGTCCGCCCGGCGGCTCGCCTCGATCATCTCGTCGAGCTGGGTGAGGCTGGCGCAGCCGAGGTCGACGCCGACGGTGATCCCGTCGTGCAGCGGCAGCCCGGGTGTGAGCAGCCAGGCCAGCACCGGCGCGGTGATGCCGTCCTGGCGCAGCCGCAGCGCCTCGTCCAGCGTGCAGACGCCGAGCTGGTCCGCCCCCGCGTCGAGCGCCGCGCGGGCGGCGGGCACCATGCCGTGGCCGTAGCCGTCGCCCTTGACCACCGCCATCAGCTCGGCGCTGGTGCCGGCCTTGAGCCGGGTCACGTTCTCCCGGATCGCGTCCAGGTCGACGCGCACCTCCGACTGCCACATGTCCCCAGCCTACTTCCGTCAGTGATCATCAGCGCCCTGAGCCGTGCGGGCGGTGCCCGTCGCCACCCGGGCGTCGCCGCCCGGATCAGCCCAGCCGGGCCAGTACCGGACGCAACGCCGCCGCCACGTCGGGCGCGGTGACCGGACCGCCGCGCGCCGCCTCCCGGCCGGCAAGCCCGTGCAGGTACGCCGCCGCGGCGGCCGCCCGCTCCGGGGCCAGCCCGGCGGCGAGCAGCGAACCGAGCAACCCGGCCAGCACGTCGCCGGTGCCACCGGTGGCGAGCACCGGCGTGCCGGTCGGGTTCACGTACGCGCGGCCGTCGGGCGTGCCGATGATCGTGTGGTCACCCTTGAGCAGCACCACCGCGTTCATCCAGGCGGCCAGCCGCAGCGCGGCGGCGACCCGGTCCTCCCCCGGCATCTCGCCGCAGAGCCGGGCGTACTCCCGGTCGTGCGGCGTCACCACGATCGGCGCGTCCCGGCCGCGCAGCCGGTCGGCCAGCTTGCCGTCGACGAGCAGCGTCAGCGCGTCCGCGTCGAGCACCACCGGCACCGGCGCGGCAAGCACCGCGCGCAGCTCGGCGGCGGACTCCTCGCCCGTACCGAGGCCGGAGCCGCACACCCACGCCTGCACCCGGCCCGCGTCCGCGACCCGGCCGGTGGCGATCACCGACGGGTGCTGGTGCAGCACCTCGCCCTTGGCGCTCCCGGCGTAGCGGACCAGGCCGGTCGGGCCGGCGAGCGCCCCGGCGACCGAGAGCACCGCGGCGCCGGGGTAGGTGGCCGAGCCGGTGGCCACGCCGACCACGCCCCTGGTGTACTTCTCCGACGACGCGCCCAGCTCCGGCCACCAGCCGACCACGTCCGTCTGCTCGATCACCTGGAGCGCCGGGGTGCCGCGCAGCCACGGCGTCAGCCCGATGTCGACCAGCTCGACCTCGCCGGCCAGCTCGGCGGCCGGGCCGACGACCAGCGCCGGTTTGAGCGCGCCGAACGCCACCGTCACGTCGGCGCGGACCGCGCGGGGCCGCCCGGCGTCGGTCAGCGGGACGTGGCCGGTGTCGACAGCGACGCCGCTCGGCACATCGACAGCGACCACCGTAGCGGGCCCGCCGTCGCGCCCGCGCTGCCCGGTCAGGCTCGCGGCCAACTGCTCGGCGGTCTCCCGCAGCCCACCGGTGCCGCCGATGCCCACGATCCCGTCGAGCACCAGGTCGGCTCCGGCGGGCGGGCGGTCGACGACGCGCCCGCCGGCGGCACGCAGGGCCGCCAGCCCTTCCGCGTGCGCCCGCCCGGGGCTCAGCAGCAGCGCGGCCACCGCCGCGCCCCGGCGGGCCAGGTGCGCGCCCGCGAAGAGCGCGTCACCGCCGTTGTCGCCGGAGCCGATCAGCAGCAGCACCCGGGCGCCGTAGACCCCGCCCCGGTCACCGAGCAGCAGGGCGCAGCGCCGGGCCAGCCCGGCCGCGGCCCGCTGCATCAGCGCCCCGGGCGGAAGGGTGGCCATCAGGCCCGCCTCCGCCGCGCGAACGTCCGCGACGCGCCATACCGGTCTCATGCCACCCCGTCCCGTTCGTCGCGCCGGCTCAGCGCCCGCCCGCGGCTGTCCCGATCACGGCCTCACCCTACCGGCGGTACGAACCCGGGACCGGCTGACGGAAACGCCCTGTGGAAAACCCCGGCCGTTGTCCACAGGGGTCGGCGGCCGGGTCGCCGGACGGCCTAGCGTCCCGGTGTCCGGGGCCGGTGGGTGGCGTCGGGCGACGTGGGGAGGTCACGTGGTGGAGAAACCGTTCGACGTCGACCCGGAGCTGCTGCGCGCGGTCGCACGGGAGCTGGCCGACGACGCGTACCGGCTGGCCCGAGGGCCGGGGGCGGCGCCGGAGGCGCTGCTGGTGGCGGCGCCGGACGGCTGGCGGGCCGGGGCGGCGCTGGCCGACCTGGAGTCCGCGGTACGGCGCTGGTCCGGCGCGCTCGGCGCCCGGGTGGCCGACACCGCCGGGGCGTTGCGCCGCGGGGCGGACG
>NZ_JAGPXV010000504.1:0-4497 GCF_018070405.1 Micromonospora sp. D75 | reverse complement strand
CGCGGGCGACCTCGTACGGCTTCTCGCTCTACGAGTTCGAGGTCTACGGACGGTGAGGCGCACGCGGCCGGCCGGCGGGAGCCATCCGCCGGCCGGTCGCGTGCGTCCGGGCAGGTCAGCCGCGCCTGTTCGAACATGTGTGCGAGGATGGCGGGGTGTCGAGCGAGGCCACCATCCTGCACGCCGACCTGGACGCGTTCTACGCCTCGGTCGAGCAGCGCGACGACCCCCGGCTGCGCGGCCGGCCGGTGATCGTCGGCGGCGGCGTGGTGCTCGCGTGCAGCTACGAGGCCAAGGCCCGGGGCGTGCGCAGCGCGATGGGCGGCCGGCAGGCGCGGCGGCTCTGCCCGGACGCGATCGTGGTGCCGCCCCGGATGGCCGCGTACACGGCCGCCAGCCGGGCGGTGTTCGAGATCTTCCGGGACACCACCCCACTCGTCGAAGGGCTCAGCATCGACGAGGCGTTCCTCGACGTGGGCGGGCTGCGGCGGCTCGCCGGAACGCCGGCCGCCGTCGCGGCAACGCTGCGGGAGCGGGTACGCCGCGAGGTCGGCCTGCCGATCACCGTCGGCGTGGCCCGGACGAAGTTCCTGGCGAAGGTCGCCAGCGGCGTGGCCAAGCCGGACGGGCTGCTGGTGGTCGAGCCGGAGCGGGAACTGGCGTTCCTGCACCCGCTGCCGGTGGAGCGGCTGTGGGGCGTCGGCCCGGTCACCGCCGCCCGGCTGCGCGAACGCGGCATCCGTACCGTCGGGCAGGTGGCACGGCTGGACGAGCCGGCGCTGGTGTCGCTGCTCGGCGCGGGCGCCGGCCGGCACCTGCACGCCCTGGCGCACAACCGCGACCCCCGGGCGGTGCAGGTGGGCCGCCGCCGCTCCTCGATGGGCGCGCAGCACGCGCTGGGGCGCGGCCCGCACTCCCCCGCCGAGCTGGACGCGGTGCTGGCCGGTCTGGTCGACCGGGTGACCGGGCGGATGCGCGCGGCCCGGCGCACCGGCCGCACGGTGACGCTGCGGCTGCGTTTCGCCGACTACACGCGGGTCACCCGGTCGCACACGCTCGACGAGCCGACCGCGCAGACCGCGCCGCTGCGCGACGCCGCCCGTGACCTGCTGGGCGCCGCGCTGCCGCAGATCGCGCTGCGCGGCGTCACGCTGCTCGGCGTCTCGGTGGGAAACCTCGGCGGCGGGCACACCCAGCTGGCCCTGCCGTTCACCGCCGACCCGGGTCCGGCGCTGGACGCCGCCGTCGACGCGGTACGCGACCGCTTCGGATCACGGGCGCTGACCCGTGGGGTGCTGCTCGGCCGCGACCCGGGCGTCGAGATGCCCCGGCTGCCGGACTGACCGCTCCGCCTCCTCCCCCGGTAGGAGGCGCGCTCCGACCCGGGGTCACGGACGCGGCCTGCGGACGGGCGCGCGGGTCCCGGTCCGCCACCAGCATCTACAGGCATGACTACCGTGCGGAACCGGGCGGCCGGATGGCACCGCCCCCTGATGCTCCTCGTGTCCGCGATGGCGGTGCTCACCGTCGTCGCCGCGGTCGGCGTCGTCGCCGACCCGCGCGTGCTGACCGGCGCGCCCATCTGGGCCAAGCCGCTGAAGTTCGCGATCTCGTTCGTGCTCTACGGCGTCACGCTGGCCTGGATGCTGTCCCTGCTGCCGCGCCGCAGCCGGGCCGCCGAGCGGGCGGCCACACTCATCGTGGCCATGGCGGTGCTGGAGATGACGATCATCGTGGGCCAGGTGCTGCGCGGCACCGCGAGCCACTTCAACGGCGCCACGACACTGGACGCGATGCTGTACAGCGTCATGGGCGCGGCGATCACCGTGCTGTTCGCCGCCCAGCTCGTGCTGGCGGTCGTGCTGTCCCGCCGGTCGCTCGCGGACCGCGCCGGCGGATACGCGGTACGGCTCGGCCTCGCCGTGTCCCTGCTCGGCATGGTCGTCGCGTTCCCGATGGTCATGCGGCAGCCCGCCGGAGCGCCGGCCGGGATCAGCGGCGCGCACAGCGTCGGGGTGCCCGACGGCGGTCCCGGGCTGCCGCTGCTCGGCTGGAGCACCACCGGCGGCGACCTGCGCGTCGGGCACTTCGTCGGGATGCACGCGCTGCAGGCGCTGCCGCTGCTGGCGATCCTGCTCGACCGGTTCCTCGGCCGGCGGCTGGACGGGCTGACCCGGGCCCGGCTGGTGCTCGTCGGCGGGGCCGCGTACGCGGGACTCACGCTGCTGGTGACCGCCCAGGCCCTGCGCGGGCAGCCGCTGCTCGCCCCGGACGCGCTCACGCTCGCCGCGGCGGGAGTGCTGGTGGCGGCCACGGCAACCGCCTCCGCGCTGGTGCTGGCGCGCCGGGCCCGCCGCGCCGGGGTGGTGCTCGTCGGATGACCGGGATCCTGTTCGACCTGACGTTCCTGCTCGCCGCCCCGTTCTGGGCGCTGATGATCCTCGCGCCGCGCTGGTCCTGGACCGCCCGGATCGTCGGCTCACCGCTGATCGTCGCGCCGGTGCTGCTGGTCTACGCCGTCCTCGTGCTCCCGTCGCTCGGAACGGTGCTGCCGGTGGTGACAGCGCCCACCCTCGACGGTCTGCGGGACCTGCTCGGCACCGCAGACGGCGCGGCGGCGGCCTGGGCCCACATGATCGCCTTCGACCTGTTCGTCGGCCGGTGGATCTGGCAGGACGCGCGGGAGCGCGGGCTGCCGGCCCTGCTCACCGCTCCGGTGCTGCTGCTCACCGTCCTGCTCGGCCCGCTCGGGCTGGCCGTCCATCTCGGACTGCGCGCCGTCCGGCGGCGGCGAGCCAACCCGGTGGCCCCGGCAGCGCCGGTTGCCTAGGCTGACGCGGTGGGCTGGGTCGGTCGGCTGTTCGACGCACGCGACACGCTCGCGCGGATCCTGCTGCTGGATCTCAGCGGCATCGGCTACCTGGTCGTCGGCGTGCACGGCCGCCCCGGGCCCACCGGAACGCAGTGGGCGCTGGCGGTCCCGGCGTTTCTCCTGGCGCTGTTGTGCCACCGCCGGCCGCTGCTGAACCTGCTCCTCCAGTCGGCGCTGCTCGCGGCGGCGTTCCCGCTGGTCGACGACGTGATGATCAACCAGGTCGGCGCGAGCTGGGCGCTGCTGGAGCTGACCATGCGGGCCACCCGGCCGCGCACGATCTGGCTCGGCGCCGGGCTGCTCGCCGCCGTCGACCTGACCAATTTGATCGGCGAACCGGTCCGCACAGCGCTGACCGGGCTGTTCGGGCTCGCCGTCACCGTCTGCCTGCCCCTGCTGCTCGGGCTGGTCGTGCGGACCACGAGGGAGCTGAGCCGGCAGGCCGAGGAGCGGGCCGAGGCGGACCGGCGCCGGCGCGAGTCGGAGAGCCGGGCGGCCCGCGCCGACGAGCGCGGCGCCATCGCCCGGGAACTGCACGACGTGCTCGCGCACCACGTCGCGTCGATGGTGCTGCGGGTCGGGGTGGCCCGGCACGTGCTGCCCGACCTGGACCCCCGGGTCGGCGAGGTGTTCGACGACGTGCACGCCACCGGCACGGCGGCGCTGACCGACCTGCGGCGGCTGGTCGCGGTGCTGCGTGACCCGGACGGCGTACGCGGCGACGCCGCCCTGACCGCGATCGAGCCGTCGGCGCTTCCGGCGGCGCTCGGCGCGGCGGTGGACCGGGCCCGGCAGGCGGGCGTCGTGGTGGAGGCCGACGTCGACCCGGCTGTCGGCGCGCTCGACGCGGTACGCGGCCAGGCGGTGCTGCGACTGACCCAGGAGGCGTTGACGAACGTGGCGAAACACGCGGGCGCGGCGGCGCGGGCCCAGCTGACCGTGTCGGTCGAGGACGGCGCGGTGCACTGGGCGGTGTCCGACGACGGGCGGGGCGCGGCGCCGGCCGGGGTGCCCTCCGGCGGCGGCCACGGCATCGTCGGCATGCGGGAACGGGTGGAGGTGCTCGGCGGTCGGCTGGAGGCCGGGCCCACCGGGTCCGGCTGGCGGGTACGGACCGTGCTGCCGGCGGCCGGGCCCGCCCCCGACACGCCCCGCCCCCGCGCGGGCGCGCCGGAGCCGGCGTGATCCGGGTGCTGCTGGTCGACGACCAGCACCTCATCCGGGCCGGTCTGCGGATGCTCTGCGACGCCCAGCCCGACCTCGACGTGGTCGGCGAGGCCGACAACGGCCGGGACGCGATCGCCCTCGCCGCCCGGCTGCGGCCCGACGTGGTGGTGATGGACCTGCGGATGCCCGGCGTCGACGGCATCACCGCGACCAGCCGGATCCTCGCCGACCGGCCCGCCACCCGGATCATGGTGCTCACCACGTTCGGCGACGACGACCACCTCTACCCGGCGCTGACCGCCGGCGCCTGCGGCTTCCTGCTCAAGGACGCGCCCCCGGCCGACCTGCTGGACGGCATCCGCCGCGCCGCCGCCGGGGACAGCCCGTTCAGCCCGGAGATCCTGCGCCGGATGGTCGAACGCGCGGTGCACGCCCGAGCCGGCGCAGGATCTCCGGGC
>NZ_JAGPXV010000503.1:0-4511 GCF_018070405.1 Micromonospora sp. D75 | reverse complement strand
GCTCGAAGACGCTCTCGCCGAGATCGTCCAGCAGCGGGATGCCGGCCGAGATCAGCACCTCCGGGCCGAGGTTGGGATAGCGGCCGGAGACCGACGGCTTGGCGTTGAGCACCGCCGCCACACCCACCGCGACGAGCGAGTCGGCCGCCACCCGGTCCAGGTCGACGTGGTCGATGACCGCGATGTCGCCGGGGCGCAGCCGCCCGACCAGCCGTTTCGTCCGGCGGTCGAGGCGCGCGGTGCCGACGATGGAGCCCGGCTCCGGGTTCCGGCTCCGGCGCAGTATGGGTAGACGCATCGTGACCATCCTGGCATGTGAGGCAGGTTTTGCTGTCGCGACATGCCTGAGCAGGGCCGCCTACCCAGGGAAGCACACCGGAACCCGCGCCGGTGTGCTTGCGCTCACAATCGGGGTATCACGGACGCCTTTCCTTGGCCGCCACGGCCAGGAGCTCCTCGGCATGGGCGATACCCAGATCCGAGTCCGGCAAACCGGCGAGCATCCGGGCCAGTTCCCGGGCGCGCTCGGTGTCCTCCACCACGCGCACCCCGCTCGTGGTGACCGCTCCACCGGTGTCCTTGGCCACCACCAGGTGCCGGTCGGCGAACGCGGCGACCTGCGGCAGGTGGGTGACCACGAGCACCTGATGACTGCGGGCCAGCCGGGCCAGCCGGCGGCCGATCTCCACCGCGGCCTGACCGCCGACACCCGCGTCAACCTCGTCGAACACCAGCGTGGGCGGGCCGCCGGAACCGGCGAAGACCACCTCGATGGCGAGCATCACCCGGGACAGCTCGCCGCCGGAGGCGCCCTTCTGCAACGGCAGCGCCGGCGCGCCCGGGTGGGCCAGCAGCCGCAGCTCCACCTCGTCGGCGCCGTCCGCGCCGACGCCGGTCTCGACGCCGTTGACCGGCAGGCTCGGCTCGGACCGGCCCGCCGGACGGGGCAGCACCGCCACCTCGATCCGGGCGTGCGGCATGGCCAGCCCGGCCAGCTCGACGGTGACCTCCTCGGCGAAGCGGACCGCAGCCTCCCGCCGGGACGCCGACACCCGGCCGGCGAGGTCGGCCACCTCACCGGCGAGCCGGGTGGCCTCGCGGTCCAGCTCGTCCAGCAGCTCGTCGGAGGTGTCCAGATCGGACAGCCGCGTGCGGGCCCGCTCGGCCCACGCCACCACGCCGTCGACGTCGTCGGCGTACTTGCGGGTGAGCCCGCGCAACGCGGCCCGCCGCTCGTAGACGGTCTGCAGGCGGGCCGGGTCGGCGTCCAGCGCGGCCAGGTAGGTGGACAGCTCCGCGGCCACGTCGGTGACCAGCGTGGCGGCCTCCTCCAGCCGGGCCGCCAGCTCGCCCAGCGCCGGGTCGGTGCCGGCCTGCGCCTCCAGCGTGCGCCGCGCGGTGCCCAGCAGCGCCGTCGCGTCCGGCGCGTCGTCGGCCGCCTCGACGCCGCCGGCCACGCACTGCTGCGCCACCTGCGCGGCGGTACGCAGCCCCTCGGCGTGCTCCAGCCGCTGCGCCTCCGCCTTCAGCTCGTCGTCCTCCCCCGGCTGCGGATCGACCCGGGTGATCTCGTCCAGGCCCAGCCGCAGCAGGTCGGCCTCCTGGTTGCGTTCGCGCGCGTTGCGCCGCCGGTCGGCCAGGTCGTCGACGACGGTGCGCCACCGGGCGTACGTCTCGCGCAGCGCGTCGAGCAGCTTCTCGTGCTCGGGCCCGGCGAACCGGTCGAGCGAGGCCCGCTGCTCGGCCGGGCGCAGCAGCCGCAGCTGGTCGGACTGGCCGTGCACGGCCAGCACCTGCTCGCCGACCTCACCGAGCGTGGACACCGGCATGGCCCGCCCGCCCAGGTGCGCGCGGGAACGCCCCTCGATGGTCACGGTGCGGCTGAGCAGCAGCGAGCCGTCCTCGTCGGGCTCACCGCCGGCGTCAACGATGCGGGCGTGCACCGACTCGGCCACCCGCCCACCGAGGCGCAGCCGGCCCTCCACCACGGCGCGGCCCGGCTGGGCGCGCACCCGGCCGGCGTCGGCGCGGCCGCCGAAGAGCAGGCCGAGGCCGGTCACCACCATGGTCTTGCCGGCGCCGGTCTCGCCGGTGATGACGTTCATCCCCGCGGCCAGCGGCAGCGTGGTGTCCTCGATGACGCCCAGTCCGGTGATGCGCAGCTCTTCCAGCACAGCACCCGACAGTAGCCCCGCCGTGTGACAGTTGACCAGCCGGCAGGTCGAGCCGCGGGCACCCGACCCCGGACGAGGAGGAGCTCCACCGCAGCCCGGTACGGGCGAAGACGACCCCGGCCGGTGAGTTCGCGCAGCGGCTGGGCCGCCGACCGGCCGTGGTGGACGGTCGCACCGCGACCTGCCCACTGGTGCACGGCGGCCGGCCGACCTGATGGCCGCCGCACCGGCGACATGTCGCCAGGTGGACACGAGCGCAGCGCGGTAGAGGGCCGGGACGCCGGAGATCGCGTCGCCCAGCTCGCGCGCCGCCGCTTCCTCCGGCGGCGGCTGCACGACCTGTCCGCCCGACCGGGGTCGACACCCGATCGGGCGCGGCGCGCCGGTCCGCCCGCCGCGGCCGGCTACGACACTCCGGCGTCCCGACCGTCGCGGCCCCGACCACCCCCTGGCCGAGCCCGCGACATCCGGGCCGCGCATCCGGAAGCGGCGGGCCTCACCGCCGCACCCGGACTCACCTCATCGCGGCCCGTACGCTCACCGTAACGTGCGCGGCGGCCCGGACCGGTGGTCCGAACGGAGGTTTCCGCTGATCCGTCGGTCAGCGACGGTTGCCCCGCCAGCCCTGGACGGGCAGGTCGAACTTGGCCACCAGCCGGTCGGTGAACGGACGCGCCCGCAACCGCACGATGCGCACCGGCAACGTGCCCCGGCGCACCGTGACCCGGGCGCCCGGCGGCAGGTCGTAGACACGCCGGCCGTCGCAGCAGAGCACCGCGAGGGTGGTGAACGGGTCGACGGTGATGACGAACGTCGACGTCGGCGCGGTCACCAGCGGGCGGCTGAACAACGCGTGCGCACTGATCGGCACCAGCAGCAGCGCCTCCACCTCGGGCCAGACCACCGGCCCGCCGCCGGAGAACGCGTACGCGGTGGAGCCGGTCGGGGTCGCGCAGATCACGCCGTCGCAGCCGTACCGGGACAGCGGCCGGCCGTCCACGTCGACGAGCAGCTCCAGCATCTGGGCGCGCTCGCCCTTCTCCACGCTGATCTCGTTGAGCGCCCACGACTCGATGGTCGGCCCGCCCTCGAACTCGGCGGTGACGTCCAGCGTGAGCCGTTCGTCCACGCTGTAGTTACGCTCGACCACGTCGCGTACCGCGGTGTCCAGGTCGTCGATCTCCGCCTCGGCGAGGAAGCCGACCTTGCCGAGGTTGATGCCCAGCAGCGGGACCTTCGCCGGACGGGCCAGCTCGGCCGCGCGCAGGAACGTGCCGTCCCCGCCGAGCGCGAAGACGATCTCGGCGCCCTCGGCCGCCTCCGGGCCGGTCACCGGCACCACACCGGGCAGGTCCAGGTCGTCGGCCTCCTCGGCCACCACCCGCACCTCGAAACCGGCGGCGATCAGGTCGGCGGCCACCGCGCGCGCATGCTCGGTGCTGCGTCGACGGCCGGTGTGCGTCACCAGCAGCGCGGTGCGGCTCACCCGGACACCTCCTCGGTCGTGGCCGCCGTGGTGGCGGCGCCCTGCGGGCCGGCGGCCACCACCGCGCGGACCCGCTCCGGGTCCGCGGCGGGCGCGTCCCCGCGCAACCATACGAAGAACTCGACGTTGCCGCTCGGCCCGGGCAGCGGGCTGGCCGCCACTCCGGCGAGGCCGAGGCCGAGCCCGGCGGCCGCGGCGGCCACGTCGAGCACCGCCTCGGCGCGCAGCGCCGGGTCGCGGACCACGCCGCCGGCGCCGACGCGCTCCTTGCCGACCTCGAACTGCGGCTTGACCATCAGCGCCAGGTCGCCGCCGGGGCCGGTGCACGCGGCCAGCGCGGGCAGCACCAGACGCAGCGAGATGAACGACAGGTCGGCCACCGTCAGGTCGACCGGGCCGCCGATCGCCTCCGGCGTGAGCGTACGCACGTTCGTACGCTCGAACACCCGCACCCGCTCGTCGGTGCGCAGCGACCAGGCGAGCTGCCCGTAGCCGACGTCCACGGCGACCACCTCGGCCGCGCCGCCGCGCAGCAGCACGTCGGTGAACCCGCCCGTCGACGCGCCCGCGTCCAGGCAGCGCCGGCCGGTGACGGTCAGCCCGCCGGGGGCGAACGCGGCGAGCGCGCCGGCCAGCTTGTGGCCGCCCCGGGAGACGTACTCGTCGGCCGGGTCCTCTCCGGTCACCAGCAGCGGATCGGCCGGGTCGACCATCGCCGCGGGCTTGCGTGCCCGCACTCCGCGCAGCTGGACGCGACCGGCCTCCACGAGCGCGGCGGCCTGTTCCCGGGAGCGGGCCAGCCCGCGCCGGACCAGTGCGGCGTCCAGCCGGGTCCGACGAGCCATCAGGTG
>NZ_JAGPXV010000502.1:0-4533 GCF_018070405.1 Micromonospora sp. D75 | reverse complement strand
CTCCAACGACGTGGCAGCCGTAGCGTTCGGCGGCCTCGGACGCGCCGCGCCCGAACTCGCGGGCGTCCTCGAGAGTCCATCTGTCCCGGCGCAGCGAGCAGGAGACGAGCACGGCGACCGGGTCGGCGGCCACCGCGGCGAGGTCACTCACGCTGACGGTGGTGGTCAACCACCCCTTCGCGTACGGCGTGGTGGCGGTGGCCAGCTCGGCGCCGTCGTTCAACGTGTCGACGGTCAGTGCCAGGAGCCCGCCGGCGCCCAGATCGAGGAGTTCGGCGTCGGCCTCGAAGGCGTTGTTGAGCTGCCGGGGCGACCGGACCATGCACTCGCGTATCGCGGTGATCAGGCTGCCCTCGGCCGCGTTCAGGGACAGCCGGTTCCAGGCGGTGGAGGTCATGTCATGCCTGCCGGGAAGACTGGGTCGCGCGCAACGTCAGCTCCAGATAGGCCATCATCGGAACGGCGACGACGAGGAAGAGCGTCGGCCGGTGCAGCGCGCCGAGCGACAGGAAGAACAGCGTGGTCGCCCTGATGAACCAGACCAGCGCCTCGTACGCGCGGGTCTCCGGCGCCCTGATGAGCGTCACGAGACTCTGCGTGAACCCGAGCCCGGACGCGACGAGCAGCGCCCAGAAGACGACCTCGGCATAGGCGCCCGCGCGATCGGCGCCCGCCACGGCCGCCGCGCCCGCGGCCACCACCGCCACGACCGGGAACACCACGGCGATCCGGCTGGAGGCCCTGGTCCCGATGGCCACCGGCAGCGTCCGGTAGCCCGCGACCCGGTCGCCTTCGATGTCCTTGAAGTACCCCACGAGGCAGAAGCCACTGAACGCGACCGCGACGAGCGCCGTCTGGAACCAGGTCACCGCCGGGATGTCGAGCCATCCCGCGTCGGGTCGGACGGCCACGGCGCCGAGCACCGTGAACAGCGCCATGTCGACGCCGTTGACGAGGTTGCCCAGCATAGGGATGCGCTTGGTCCAGGAGTAGACCAGGTGACCGCCGATCGCGATGACGCTCCACAGGGCCAGCGTCGGTGCGACCACGACAGCCACCAGCATCAGCGCGGTGGACAGCGCGAGCGTCAGCCCCAGCCCGACGTGGGGGTTTATCAGCCCGGTGACGAAGGGGCGGTCCGGCGCGTTGACGGCGTCGGCCTTGCGGTCGAACCAGTCGTTCATCACCACGCCGACGCCGTATCCGAGGGTGCAGAACAGCAGCCCGATCACGATGCTCGCGGCGCTGGCCCCGACCGGCGGCGCCGTCATGCCGACCAGACCGGCCGACAGCGAGAAGGGCACGAAGTGGAGCCGCCACATCCGCGCCCAGGCCACCAGCAGGTCCCGGGTGCTGACTGCGGGTTCGAGCCGGCTGACGGTCATCGGTCCTCCAGGTGCATCAGGTCGCGGACTTCGGCGAACGCGGCGACGACGCGCTTGAGCTGCTCCGACGTGTGCGTGGTGGCGAAGCTCGCCCGCAGCCGGGGCGAGGCGGCCGGGGGGACCACGGCGTTGACGTACACGCCGCGGTCCAGCAGGCTGCGCCACGCGAGCAGGGTCTGCTGGACGCCGTCGAGCCGCACCGACACGATCGGCGTCTCACTCGGTATCGGGTCGTAACCCAGGGCGGTGAGCTCGCGACGCACGTACGAGGCGTTCTCGACCGCCTGCCGGCACAGCCACGGTTCCGCCCGCAGGATGCGCAACGCGGCGTAGGCGGCGGCCAGGTTCGCCGGCGGCGCGGATGCGCTGAAGATGAGGCTGCGCGCGTGGTGGCGGAGGTACTCGATGACATCCTCCGGACCGAGCACCGCGCCGCCGATCGACGCAAGCGACTTGCTGAAGGTGACCGTGACGAGGTCGACCTGATCGGTGACGCCGAAATGGGCGCTGGTGCCCCGGCCGTCGGCCAGCACGCCGATGCCGTGCGCGTCGTCGACGAGCAGGCGGGCGCCGTACTGCCGGCACAGCCGGACCACCTCGTTCAGTGGGCACAGATCGCCGGCCATCGAGTAGACGCCGTCGACCACGACCAGCCGGCCGGCGTCCGAGGGGCCGGCCGCCAGCTGCCGCTCCAGGTCGACCATGTCGTTGTGGGCGAACCGGCGGGTCTTCGCCCGGCTCATGCCGCAGCCGTCGTAGGCCGAGGCGTGCGCCTCGCGGTCGAGGATGACCTCGTCGTGACGAGACAGCAGCGACGCGATGACTCCGACATTCGCCTGGTAGCCGGTCGGGAACACCAGAGCGGCCGGCATGCCGAGGAACTCGGCCAGCTCGTGCTCCAGCTCCTCGTGCAGAGGTGTGTTGCCGTTGAGCAGCCGAGAGCCCGTACGCGACGACCCGTACGCCTCGATCGCCGCCTGCGCCGCTGCTTTCACCTGGGGGTGGGAGGTGAGTCCGAGGTAGTTGTTCGAGCCGCACATCAGGATGTCGCCGTCCCCGGTCTGCGCGACGGTCGCGTCCTGCCCCTCGAAAGGAGTGAAGTACGGGTAGAGCTTGGCCGCGCGAGCCTCCCTGCTCTCGGTGTACGACCGGCAGCGGCCGAAGATGTCCACTGTCACCACGTTCGCGTAACCCCTCTCGTCTGGTACCCCGTGTGCATCAGGTCATCGGGCGGACCTGCTGCCCCAGCTGTCGGCGAACTCGCTCCGGACGGCGGCGCACCGCCGACCGGTTCCGGCCGGCACGGAACCGCTGTGCGGAGGGAGGTGGGCGATCGGACGCGGACGGCGTACGGAGGCTCTGCGGGTGGGTGCCCGCCGAGGCGGGCCCGGGCTCTCGCCGCAGGGTGGCCGGACCTGCCCGGCGGCCTGGCGCAACGGCGCGCCGACACGCCGGTGGCGGGTTCGCCCGGGTGAACGACGGCCGCCGGCCGCGGTTCGGCCATTCCGAATGCGAGCGGGTGATCCGGGCAGTGCGGCCTGCACTTCGATCCGGGGCCGGCGATATCAGCCGGCATCAGGCCATCAGGCTTGCGAAGGCTCTCGGAAGCCAGGACCAGAACCAGAAGACGCGCTTCTACAGCAGCCCGATGAAAACGGTATTTCGACGGCAACACATAGACCGGTACCTCCCCCGTTCCGCTGTCGACATTCATCAGCGGCGAATCGCTAAGCGATCTCTCTGGGGCAGGATGCTACGCCGGATCCGCAGCGCGAGTCCACCCCGCTTCGGGCGTCGGTTCCTCCCGGGCGCGGGGTCCACGCCGGCTTCCGGTGCGGTGCGCAGGGCGGTGATCGAGGGCTTGAACAGGGGTCATCCGGCCGGTTCGACAAGATCAACGAATAGTCGTCGATGAATAACCCGCATCTTCGTTCCGGCTGCCCGGCTTTGACCGGTCGCGCATCGGGCAGGCGAATCGGCGGGAGAATGTGGATAATGATCGTCGTGGCGCATCGCAGCAGACTCTCGACGATCCTGATCGACGTGCCGGGCGGTGAGGCGCCCGCAGCCGCCGCCTTCTGGTCGACGGCACTCGGCGTTCCGGCACGTACAGTCCCCGACGAGCCGCAGTTCACCTCTCTGCACGGCGCGTTGCCCGGCCTGGTGCTCGCGATCCAGTCCGTGGACGAGCCGGCTCGATATCACGTCGACATCGAGACCGACGACGTCGAGGCCGAAGCACGCCGGCTGATCGCCCTCGGCGCTGTCGAGGTCGGCCGCTGGCTGGAGTGCATCACCTTACGGGCTCCGGGCGGTCCTCTCGTGTGTGTCATCCCGTGCCACAGCGATCCGAAGACCTTCGAGTCCCTCTCCCAGGCGTGGGAGTAGGCGCGCGGCCACGCAGGCGTCCGCACGGCCCGTGTCATGCTCGAAGCGATGAGCACCCAGCGTCCGCGCGACCCACGTCCCCTCCGTCGGCCGCGCCGCCCCCTGGCCCGCGTCGCGTTGGTCGCCGGCGTCCTCGCCGCGTTGGGCGCCGTCGCTGTGGTCGTGGTGCCGCTGCTGCGGCCGCCGGGCCCTCGACCGGCCTTCCAGCTCCCGGTGGCCTGCGGTGAGACGTGGCGCCTGTCGACCTATCCCGGGCACGACGACTACGACATCGACCTGTTCCCGACCCGGGGCGAGGCGTGGGGACGGCCGGTGCTGGCGTCCGCCGCCGGCACCGTCACCGTGGCCGGGGTCAACGGTTCCCTGGGCGGTCGCACCCCGCAGGACCCGAACGGGCCGAAGGGGCGCGGCGGCGGCTACTGGGTGAAGATCGACCATGGCGGGAAGTGGGAGACGCAGTACCTGCACCTGCTCGAACCGCCGCTGGTCGAGGCCGGTCAGCGGGTGGCCCGCGGCGATCAGCTCGGGCGGGTCGGCAGCACCGGGAACTCCGGCGCCCCGCACCTGCACTACGAGCAGCGCCGGGGCTGGGAGAAGGTGGAGGCCCACTTCGACGGCGTGCCGTCCGGCATCACGTCCGACGACCGCGAGTACACCGTCCGGCTGACCAGCGCGAACTGCGACCAGGGTCGCCGGTAGCCACGGTTCGGCGTACCACCGGGGTCGCGCCGGACGGCGGCGAGAGCGGTCCCGGCGATAG
>NZ_JAGPXV010000501.1:0-4534 GCF_018070405.1 Micromonospora sp. D75 | reverse complement strand
GCTCAGGCCTGGTCGATGGTGGCGAGGGTCTCGCGCAGCGTCTCGTACGCCGCCTCGTACTGGGCGATCTGGTCGGCCGGGGCGAGCGCCTCGGCGTTGGCCATGCCGAGCACCGCGGCGTCCACCGCCGGGTGCCGCGCCTCGCCGACCTCCTCGGCCGGCGCGGGGCGTACCCCCGGGGGTGGTCCGGGCCGCGGGCCCGGCGGCGGACCGGGCCGCGGCGCGGTCACGAGCCGGCCGCCCGGCGGCCGGTGGCCTTCCTCGCCGGCCGGGCGGGCGCGGCGGGCGAGCCGTCGGCGGGGGTACGGGCCATGGTGGCGGGCGGCTTCTTCGCGATCGCCTTCTTGGCCACCGTCTTCTTCGCCACCGCCTTCGTCGGCGCCGTTGCCGCGGACTCGGCGGTCGGCGGCGCGGTCGCGCCGGACGGCGCGGTGGCGGTCCCGGCCGGTGCGGCGGCGGGCTCGGACGATCCGGCGGGCGGCGTCTCGCCGGGCCCGAGGTTGCCGCGCGCCTCGCGCAGCTGCCGCTCCAGGTCGTGCACCCGGCGGGTCAGCTCGGCGACCTCGTCGGCGGTGGCCAGCCCGACCGCGCCCAGCGCCCGGTCCACCTCGAAGCGGACCAGCTTGGTCAGCGACTCCCGGTTCGCCAGGCCGGTGGCCACCAGCTCCTCGGCGAGCGTCTGGATCTGGGCGGCGGTCGCGCCACCCTGACCGACGACGCGCATGACCGCGTCCTGTGCCTTCTTCCGGGGCGCCTCCGTCAGGCCCATGGCCAGCTCGAGGTAGGCGCGCCACGCGTCCTGCATGCCTGAGTCCTTCCGCGGGGCGAGGTGTGCAGGTGCCACGCTACCGGGCACCCCGGACGCCCCATTGCGGTACGGTGCCGGGAAACGGCGTGGTTCGTGGTGAGGAGACGATGTGGCCAGCGTGGACGAGTGCCGGCAGGCGTTGCAGGACCTGGCCGCGCGGCTGGACCGCAACGCCGAGGCGCAGGGACGCATCGACCTGGACCGCACGCTGGCCTGCCGGATCACCGATCTCGGCACCGCGTTCCACGGGCGGCTGGAGGGCGGGCGGCTGGTCGACCTGGCCGACGGCGACGACCCGAAGGCGAAGATCGCGCTGAGCACCGGCAGTGACGACCTGGTCGCGCTGGTGAACGGCCGCCTCGACGTGATGTCGGCGGTCGCGTCCCGGCGCGTCTCGATCAAGGCGAACCCGTTCGACCTGATGAAGCTCCGCAAGCTGCTCTAGCCGGTCCACCGCGACCGCGCCGCCGTCGGGGTGCTTCGCCGCTCAGCCGTCGAGGCCGAACGCGGCGAGCGCCTCCGCCGCCGCCGGGGACTGCGCCCGCACGCGCGGCCCGGCCGACGCCGACCAGGCCACCGCGCAGAGCGCGGCGAGCGCCTCCAGCGGCGGTCCCGCGCCGTCGAGCACGAGGTCCGCGCCGGCTTCCGCCACCGACCAGCCGCCGGCGGTCGCCCGGCCCGGCACCGTCACCACCGCGTCCGGGTCGAAGAGCCCCGCCAGGTCGAACGAGACGTACGCGGGGCGGCGCTCCTCGGGCGCGGCCAGCAGCTCGGCGGCGTCGCTTACCCCGGTGAGCACCAGCAGGCTGTCCAGCCCGGCCCGGCGGGCGCCCTCGATGTCGGTGTCCAGCCGGTCCCCCACCACGAGCGTGCGCCCGGCCCCGGCCCGGCGCGCGGCGGTGGTGAACAGCGCCGGCTCCGGCTTGCCCACCACCACGTCGGGGTCGCGGCCCAGCGCGGTACGCAGCACCGCGACCAGCGAGCCGTTGCCCGGCAGCGGGCCGCGCGGGCTGGGCAGGGTGCGGTCGGTGTTCGTGGCGTACCAGGGCGCGCCCGCGCGTACCGCCAGGGACGCCTCGGCCAGGTCGGACCAGCCGACCTGCGGGCCGTAGCCCTGGGCCACGGCGGCGGGCTCCTCGTCGACGGTGGACACCGGCCGCAGGCCGACGGCGCGCAGCTCGGCCCGCAGCGCCTCCGCGCCGACCACGAGCACCGGCGCGCCCTCGGGCAGCCGGTCCCGGAGCAGCTCGGCGGTGGCCGCCGCGGAGGTGAGCACCTCCGCCGGCTGCGCCGGGACGCCCATGCCGGTGAGCAGGTCGGCGACCTCGCTGGAGCGCCGGGAGGCGTTGTTCGTCGCGTACGCGACGGCGCGCCCCTCGGCGTGCAGCCGGCCGACCGCCTCGACCGCGCCCGGGATGGGCCGGTCGATCAGGTAGATGACGCCGTCCAGGTCGAAGACGACAAGCGAGTACGCGTCGACCAGCCGGCCGGCCGCTCCGGCGCGGACGGGTCGCCCCTGGTCCGCGCCGGTAGCGGTGTCCCCGCCGTACCCGGTCACCGGCGCTCCGCCGCCTCGCCCTCGCCGGACGCGGCGTCGCCCGGTGCGGGCCGGTCGGCGTCGGCCTTGTCGGCCGGGGTGACGTCGGTGGCGTCCGCAGCCGCGACGGCGCTGCCCGGCGTGGCGGTGTCCGCGGTCGACGTGGCGGTGTCCTCGGACGTCGTGACGGCGGTCGGGGCGCCGGTGGCGAGCGAGCCGGCCTCGGCGTCGGTCAGCTCGTCGTCGGTCAGGTCGCCCGCGTCACGGTCCCGGTAGCCGGCCCGTGCCGCGTCGCCGCCGGTGCCCGACACGACGTCGTCGCTCAGCCGCGCGTCGTCCTCACGGTCGTCGTCATCGTCCTCACGGTCGTCGTCATCGTCATCGTCATCGTCATCATCGTCATCGTCATCGTCATCGTCATCGTCATCGTCATCGTCGTCGTCGGCCGACGCCTCGGACGTGTCCGCGTCGTCCTCGGGCTCGTCGTCGCCCTCGATGACCACGCCGTCCAGCTCCAGCAGCCGCTCGGCGGCGTCGGTCTCCCCCTCGGAGTCCACGTCGGCGGCCCGGGAGAACCACTCCCGCGCCTCCTCGCGCCGGTCCACCGCCAGCAGCGCGTCCGCGTACGCGTAACGCAGTCGCGCCGCCCACGGCTCGGTCGAGTCGCCGGTCAGTTCGCGGACCTGCAGCATCGCCACGGCCGCGTCCTTCTGCCCGAGGTCGCCGCGCGCGCCGGCGGCCACGATGAGCAGTTCGATCGCGACGGCCTGGTCGAGCTTGTCCCGGTCGGCGCCGCGGAACAGGTCGATCGCCCGCTCCGGCCGGCCCAGCGCCCGCTCGCAGTCGGCCAGCACGGCCAGGTGGCTCTGCAGACCGCTCATCCGGTGGTACGTCCGCAGCTCGGCAATGGCCGTCTGCCACTCACCGGCGTGGTACGCGGCCAGTCCGACGGCCTCCCGCACGGCGGCGATCCGCGACGCGAGCCGGCGGGCCGCCATGGCGTGCGCCAGCGCCAGCGTCGGGTCCTCGTCGATCAGCAGCCCGGTCGCGACCAGGTGCCGGGCAACCGTCTCCGCAACCGGCTTGGCGAGGGAGAGCAGTTCCGCCCGGACGGCCGAGTCGAGGTCGCTCGCGACGACCTCGTCCGGCAGCTCCGGCGCCTCACCGGTACGCCCTTCGCCGCGCTCGTCCCGGCGCTCCCGCTGCGGACCGAAGTTGCCACGGCGGTCGTCGCCGCCCGGCCGGTCACCGTAGCCACGGCGCTCACCGTCCCGCTCGCCCCGGAAGCCGCCCGGCCGACGGTCGTCACGACGGTCGTCGCGGCGGAAGCCACCCTCACGGCGCTCGCCACCGCGGAAGCCGCCCTCGCGGCGCTCGCCGCCGGCGTAGCTCTCCCGACGGTCGCCACCCTGATAGCCGCCTTCGCGACGGTCGCCACCGCGGAAACCACCCTCACGGCGGTCGCCGCCTTCGCGACGGTCCCCGCCACGGAAGCCGCCCTCACGGCGGTCGCCGCCCTCACGACGGTCACCACCACGGAAGCCACCCTCACGGTCTCCACCACGGAAACCGCCCTCACGACGCTCACCACCGCGGAAGCCGCCTCCACGACGCTCGCCGCCCCGGAAACCACCCTCACGGTCCCCACCACGGAAGCCACCCTCGCGACGCTCACCACCGCCGAACCCGCCTTCACGACGGTCGCCACCGCGGAAGCCGCCCTCGCGATCGCCACTGCGGAAGCCGCCCTCGCGGCGGTCACCACCACGGAAGCCACCCTCGCGACGGTCGCCACCACGGGCGCCACTGTCACGGTCACCACCGCGGAAGCCGCCCGGGCGGTCGTCGCGGCCACCCCGGTACGAGGGACGGTCATCGCGACGGCCGTCGCGGCCGGCGTCACCACGCCCCTGGCCACGGTCGGCGCGATCCTCGTAACGACGGGGGCGGTCCCCGCCCTGGGGTCCTGAGCTCACAGGTACATCCTTCCTGATGGCGTTTCCGCCGAGAACGCTAACGCAGTCGAGGGCCGCCCCTGCTGGGGCGGCCCTCGACTGGAAGATTGTCCGGCGGTGTCCTACTCTCCCACACCCTCCCGAGTGCAGTACCATCGGCGCTGGAGGGCTTAGCTTCCGGGTTCGGAATGTGACCGGGCGTTTCCCCTCCGCCATGACCGCCGTAACTCTATG
>NZ_JAGPXV010000500.1:0-4544 GCF_018070405.1 Micromonospora sp. D75 | reverse complement strand
CGGCGACTCGGCCGTCGGCCGGTACGTGTTCGGCCTGCACGCGGTCACCGGGCTGGTGATGGTGGCCGTCGCCCGCGTCATCCTGCGCAGCGTCCGGCCGGGGCCGGACACGACGACCACGCCCGGCGTGGACACCACTGTGACCGGCCCGGCGGCCGACTCGGCGCGAACGGCCTCATGAGCACGCTCCAATGGATCCTCGTGGACCACGTCGTGGCACTGCTCGGTGTCGCGACGTGGTTCGCGGCAGGCGTGACCGCCGCGCTCGGCCGCCACCGCCTCGCGCTGGGCCTGCTCGCCGCCGCGGTGCTCGTGACGATCACCCGGCTGGGCACCGAGGCGCTGCTGGCCGGGCGCGGCTGGTGGTTCGTCCAGGAGAAGGTTCTGCTGGGGCTGCCGCTGCTCTTCGCCGCCGGGATCGTCGCGGTGCTCCTCGCCGGCCCGCGGCTGCTCGCGGCCCGGCAGTCGCCGGCCACGGCCCTGCCGGCCGGCGGGCTCGTCGCGCTGCTGACCGCCGGTTACGCCGCGCTGGCCGGCCTGGTGGTGACGTTCACCGCCGGCTACCCGTTGACGTTGAGCACCTCGCTGATCGCCGTCGCCGTCGTCTGCGCCGGCGCGCTGCTCACCGCCCGGGTGGTCGGACGACCCACCGGGCAGGGCGCGGACGCGGGCGCCCCGGAACGCTCGGCGGTGGCGGACGCCGGCTTTCCCGAACAAGCGCCGGTGGCGGCCGGGGCGTCGGCGCTGTCCCGTCGCCGGTTCCTCGGCGTGGCCGGCGGCGTCGTCGCGGCGGGCGCCGGCGCCACCGGCGTCGGCCTGCTCTTCCGGGAGCCCGAGGCGATGGTCACCGGAGGCGGCCCCGGACACGCCGGCGGCGCTGGCCCGAAGGTTTCCGTGGCGGACCTGCGCGGCCCCGGCGCGCCGGCGGCGGGCGGCACCGCGCGACGCCACGTGCTCACCGCCCGGACGGGCACCGTCACGCTGCCGGAAGGGCGTCCGATCGACGCCTGGAGCTACGAGGGCCGGCTGCCCGGGCCGGCCATCACCGCGACCGAGGGCGACCTGATCGAGGTGACGCTCCGCAACGCCGACATCGAGAACGGTGTCACCCTGCACTGGCACGGGTACGACGTGCCGTGCGGCGAGGACGGCGCGCCGGGCGCCACGCAGCACGCGGTGCGGCCCGGCGGCGAGTTCGTCTACCGGTTCCAGGCGGACCAGGTGGGGACGTACTGGTACCACACCCACCAGGCGTCGCACCCCGCCGTGCGCAAGGGGCTGTACGGGACGCTCGTCGTGACGCCGCGCGAGGACCGGCCGGACGCGGAGCGCGGGCTGGACCTGACGCTGCCGGTGCACACGTTCGACGACGTCGTGATCCTCGGCGACCAGGAGGGACGCGCCGTCCACGACGTCCGCCCGGGTCAGCCGGTGCGGCTGCGTCTGATCAACACCGACTCGAACCCGCACTGGTTCGCCGTCGCCGGCTCGGCGTTCCGGCTGGTGGCCGTCGACGGCCGCGACCTCAACCAGCCGGGCGAGGTACGCGAGGTCGGCCTCCGCCTGCCCGCCGGTGGCCGGTACGACGTGGTCCTGACCATGCCGGACGCCACTGTCACGCTGCTGCTCGACCACGACCCCGACCAGGGCGTCCTGCTGCGCCCGGCCGGCGCCGGCGGCGGCGACCGCACCCTGCCGGACACCGGCGACTGGCCCGAGCTGGACCTGCTGGAATACGGCGAGCCGGCACCCGTGCCGTTCGACCGCGACGACGCCGACCGGCACTTCACCATCGTCCTCGACCGCGCCCTGGCCATGGTCGACGGCAAGCCCGCCTACGCCCAGGCCGTCGACGGCCGCGCGCACCCCTCCGTCCCGGACCAGCTCGTCCGGGAGGGTGACGTCGTGCGCTTCACGGTGGTCAACCGGAGCCTGGAGACCCACCCGTGGCACCTGCACGGTCATCCGGTGCTGATCCTGTCCCGCGACGGCCGGCGCTACTCCGGCAGCCCGCTGTGGATGGACACGTTCGACGTACGGCCGGGAGAGGTGTGGGAGGTGGCGTTCCGGGCGGACAATCCGGGTGTCTGGATGAACCACTGCCACAACCTGCCGCACCAGGAGCAGGGCATGATGCTGCGGCTCGTCTACGACGGTGTCACCACGCCCTTCGACAGCACGAGCCACGCACACTGAGGGGGACTGCCATGACCGCAGACATGCACGCCCTGGCCGGCGTCCGCTACGTCGTCGACGACGTGCCGGCGGCGATCGAGTTCTACACCGCCCACCTGGGTTTCACGGTGTCGACCGCGTTCCCGCCGGCCTTCGCGGACGTGGTGCGCGGGCCGCTGCGGCTGCTGCTGTCCGGTCCGGCCAGCTCGGGCGCCCGGGTCACCCCGGCGGACGCGGCCGGGTGCGGGCGCAACCGCATCCACCTGATCGTCGACGACGTCGACGCGGAACGGGAGCGGCTGCAGCGGGCCGGGGTGACGTTGCGCAGTGACATCGTGTCCGGGCCGGGCGGTCGTCAGTTCCTGGTCGCCGACCCGGCCGGCAACCTGGTCGAGATCTTCGAGCCCACGGCCCGCGGCTGAGCCACCGGACCCGACCGCCTCCCGTCTACCCCGGACCGTCCGCGCCGATCTTGCACTTACCGCCCTTCCAGTGCCGGGGATATCCCTTTTGCGGGGGCCAAAAGTGCAAGATCGCGGAGGCCGGGAGGGACGGTGGCGGGATCAGTACCGGTTCGTGGTGGGTGCGGAGAGCCGGGCGGCCAGGATGGGGATGATCACCGCGCCGGCGATCACGTGGGTGCCGGCGAGGACGAGCTGCGTGGACACGGCGGTGTCCTGGGCGAAGGCCGGCGCGGCGAGGGACAGCACCGTGAACGCGACAGTGCCGGCCACGAAGACGCGTACGGGCCGCCGGGCCCGCCGGGCCGCGACCACCGCCAGGACGATCCCGCCGATCGACCAGAGCACGACGCTGCGGGCGATGGCGCCCACCGGGATCGCCTGCGCCTGCTCCTCCCAGACCCCCGCCGCCTCCATCGGTACGCCGAGACCCCGGGCGGCGAGCGTGAACGCCTCCGCGGCCACCGCCCCGGCGAGGGTGGCCAGGACGCCGACCAGCCACACCGGGGTGGTGGCCGGCGACCGGTTCGACCGCGCCGCGACGGGGGGTCGGTGAGTGGCCTCATCCACGGCGTCGCCTCCGGTCCGGTGCCTCGATGTGTTCTCCGGGAGAATGCGGGGACGCCACGACGGCAGTCAATCGTGGACAGTTGAACGCCGGGGCGTCACGGCCGGGTCCCGCGCCGGCCCGCCGCCCCGGCTGCGGCGGCGGCCGTGCCGTCGGCGAGCAGGGAGACCAGCAGATCGCCCAGGATCCGCGGGCCGTGCTGGGTGAGGACGGACTCCAGGTGGAACTGGACGGAGCGGAATCCCGCGCCGCGCAGCGCGTGCACGTCACCGCTGTCCGGGCTGCGGCTGATCTCGATCGGGCCCCGCCGGCCACCGGCCACCACGTCGTGCGCGGAGCGGGCCGTGTAGGTGTTGTAGAACCCCACCAGCTCCGGCCGGCCGAACAGGTCGATCCGCTTCTGCACGCCCTGGTTGGGCACGGCGCGCCGGGCGAGGGGGAACCCCAGCTCGGCGGCGAGCACCTGGTGGCCCAGGCAGATGGACAGGAACGGCACCGTCCCGGCGAGCAGGTCGCGGGTGAGTCCGCGCAGAGTCCGCATCCGCCTGTCGCTCAGGTCGCCCGGGTCGCCGGGGCCGGGGCCGACGACGACGAGGTCGTATCCGTCCGGCCGCAGCGGGCTGTCGAACCGGACGATGCTCGACCGCAGCCCGAGGGCCCGCAGCTGGTGGTCGAGCATGGCCATGAAGGTGTCCTCGTTGTCGACGACGAGCACGCGGCGCCCGGCCAGCGGCCGGTTCGGCGTTCTGCCCTCCGCGCCGTCGAGCCAGAACCTCGACAGCGTGGCGTTGCGCTCGCGCAACGCCCGCCGTACCCGGGGGTCGGTGGCCAGGGACGAGCGTGCCCGCACGGGCGTCGCCGGCCCGCCGTCCGGGCTGGCCGGGTCGACGCCGAGGCCGAGCGCCGCGCGCATGCCGCCCGCCTTGGCCCGCGTCTCGGCCACCTCCGACTCCGGCTTGGAGTCGCGTACCAGGGTGGCGCCGACGCCCAGGCGGAGCGTGCCGTCGTGGTCGATCTCGGCGGTGCGGATCATGATGGCCGAGTCGAGCGTACGGCTGCCGGCCGGGTCACTGCCGATCAACGCGAGCACGCCGCCGTAGTAGCCGCGGCCGGTCGTCTCGTGGCGGGTGATGACCCGGAACGCGTTCTCGATCGGGCTGCCGGTGACGGTCGGCGCGAGCAGCGTCTCCCGCAGCACGTCGCGTACGTCCAGGTCGCTGCGGCCGGTCAGGATGTACTCGGAGTGCGTCACCCGCGCCATTTCCTTGAGGAACGGGCCGTGCACCTGGCCGCCGGAGGCGCACATCCGCGCCATCATTTTCAGTTCCTCGTCGACCACC
>NZ_JAGPXV010000050.1:0-16867 GCF_018070405.1 Micromonospora sp. D75 | reverse complement strand
CCGGCCACTGCCCGGCGAGGCGCCAGGTGGCGGTGCAGCCGCCGGGCGCCGACGTCGGGCTCGCGGTGGGCGACGGGCTGGTCGTCGGTGACGGGCTGAGCGTGGGCGACGGCGTGGGGCTGACGGTCGGGGACGAGGTCGGGCCGGGCGTGGCGCGGCCGAGCGCGGCGACCAGCGCCGGGTACCACCTGTCGGACATCTTCTGGTCCCCGGCCGCGTTCGGGTGCACCCCGTCGTAGGTGTCGGTGGCGGTGCTGAACCCGGTCCACTGGTCGACCACCACGATCGGGGAGGCGGCCGTGGTCTTCCCGGCCGCCCAGCCGTCGATGAGCGAGTTGAGCGCCACGGTCCGCTGGCCGCACTCCGGGCAGCTCGCCGGGTTCATCGGGATGATCTTCGCGACCAGCACGGTCGTGGCCGGGTTGGCGGCCCGCATCTGGTCCACCAGCTTCGAGTACGCGGCGAGGATCGTGGCGGGCGCGATGTTGCTCCACACGTCGTTGGTGCCGAAGTGCATGAGCACGACGTCCGGGCGGGTGGCGGCGAGCCAGCCGGGCAGCAGGTTCTGGTTGGCCACGTTCGTCGCGAGGTAGCCGCCGTGGCCCTCGTTGTCGCCGTCGTAGGGCACGCCGCAGCCCTGCGGCCCGAGCGTGCCGACGAAGTCGACGTCGGTGTGGCCGGTGGACTGGAGGCGGTTCCAGAGCAGGGCGCGCCAGCAGCCGGGCGACCCGGTGATGGAGTCGCCCAGTGGCATGACGCGGACCGGCGTGGCCGCCGCGGCGGCCGGGGGTGTGGTGGCGGTGAGGGCGAGGCAGAGAGCGAGGACCGGTAGCAGCGCGGCGAGCACGGTCAGCGCGGCGCGTACGGGGTTTCGGGACATGCGGAAGGGACTCCTGTCACTGTGACGTGGTGGTCGGTGACGGCCCGCAAAGCTCCCGTACGCATTGAAGCGCTTCGACGCCTCCGGCTCAACCCTCCGGGTGCCCCCGGTGCCGGTTCCACTCCGGAGCGAGGATCGACATGACAGTGGCGTCCACCCAGCCGTCGCCGTCGCGCAGCACCTGCCGCAGCGTTCCCTCGGCGACGAAGCCCACCTTCTCGTAGGCGCGCCGGGCACGCGGGTTGAACGCGAACACCTCCAGGCCGATGCGGTGCAGGCCGAGCTGCTCGAAGCCGTACCCGACGATCAGCCGCACCGCCTCGGTGCCGAGGCCGCGGTCGCGGCCGCCGGGGCCGATCAGCGTGCGGAAGTTGCAGCTCGCGTTCGCCCGGTCCCACTCGTTGAGGACCACCTCGCCGACGCAGGCGCCGCTCGCCCGGTCCACCACCGCGAGGTCGAGCCGGTCGGCCTGGCTGTTGCGGGTGCCGTACCAGGCGCGCAACCGGGCCGGTTCGAACGTCTCGCCGGCCGGGCTGCCGGTCAGCCGGACCACCTCCGGGTCGGCCAGGATCTCCGCGAGCGCCGGCAGGTCGTCGTCGTGGAACGGGCGCAGCGCCACACGCTCGCCGGTGAGCGTGGGCTTGACGGAGAAGTCGATCACGGGGCGGAATTCTCCGATCGGCGCGCCGGGCGGTTCAACCGTTTTTCGGTCAGTCGCCGTCCACCCGGCGGTCGCGTTTGCGCTGGGACTGGCGCTTCTTCTCGGCCAGCCGGCGCTCCTTGGCGCCACGCGAGGGGCGGGTCGGGCGGCGCGCCTTCGGCGGCGGGGCGAAGGCCTCGCGCAGCAGCGCGGCCATCCGTTCCCGGGCCGCTTCCCGGTTGGCCAGTTGCGCGCGGTGCTCACTGGCCGTCACGGTCAGCACGCCGTCGACCAGGCGTCCGGCGAGCCGGGTCAGCGCCCGTTCCCGCAGCGTCTCCGGCACGCTCGGCGAGCGGCCCAGGTCGAAGCTCAGTTCCACCCGCGAGTCGGTGGTGTTCACCCCCTGGCCGCCGGGCCCGGACGACCGGGAGAACCGTTCCCGCAGCTCGACTGCGGGCACCACGAGCCGGTCGGTCACCCGCAGTCCGTCGTCCACTCCCCGAGGCTAGCGCCCGGCGCGGTGACTCGGGGTGGGGGTGGCGCTCGGGGTGGGACCGGCCCGTTCCTCGCCGCCGCCGGAGGCCGCGTACGCGGCCGCGCCGACCAGCAGCAGGGCGATCACCGCGAGCTTGACGACCACGCCGCGAATCGCGAGCCAGGCGTTGCGGCGGGCGCCCGGCACGCTGGTCCGGATCGTCTGGTAGTCCGTCCAGCCGCGTTTCGCACGCGCGTAGGACGCGCCGACACCGGCGCCGATGATCAGGCCCATCACGAGGAGGGCCGCAATGACAGCTTGCTCCACCTCCGCCAGTATCCATACTCAGCGTAATATTTCTATGCCCCAATGATCCCACGCCGGATATCCGACAGTTCGCACCGATCTTGCAGCGCTTGTGCAGGTCAGCGCCGCGCGAAGCGCCGAGGCGACCCGCGCGGGAGACCGCGCCCGGTGACTCAGCCGCCCCGGCCGATGATGGTGTCGGCGGTCTGCTGGACCTGGTCGATCGGGATGGCGAAGCCGATGCCGATCGACCCGTTGCCGTCGATGGTGGCGATGGCGGTGTTCACGCCGACCACCTCACCGCGCGCGTTCACCAGCGGCCCGCCCGAGTTGCCCGGGTTGATGGAGGCGTCGGTCTGCACCGCCGTGTGCCGGCCGTTGCCGATCCGCACCTGCCGGTTGAGCGCGCTGACGATACCGGCGGTGACGGTCCCGGCGAGCCCGAGCGGCGACCCGACCGCGAGCACCGGCTCCCCCACCCGGGTCGAGTTCGCCTTGGCCAGCGGCAGCGGCGGCAGCCCGGCGGACGCGGGCACCTTGAGCACGGCCAGGTCGCTGGCGGGTTCCCGGCCCACCACCTCGGCCGGGAAGCGACGCCCGTCCGAGGTCTCCACAGTCACCGCGCCCGAGCCGCCGCGGGCCAGGATGTGGTCGTTTGTGACGATGTGCTGCTCGTTGTCGATGGCGAATCCGGAGCCGGACGCGGACGCGCCGGATCGACCCCCGACCATCACCGAGACCACGCCGGGCACCGTCTTGCCGGCGGCGGTGACCAGTTCCGCGGGCACCGGCGCGGCGGACGCCGCGCTCGGTCCCGGCGAGCCCTGGTCGGCCGCCCAGGTGCCGGCCACCGCGCCGGAAACGGTGGAGAGCGCCACCACCGCCGCCACGCTCAGCAGCCGGTGCCGCAGGCTGCGCCGCCCGGCCTCCGGCCCGCCCCCGGGTACGTCCCGGTGGCCGCGCCCGTCCGGGTCCAGCTCCGGCGAGACGAACCACGGTCCGCGTGGCTCGCCGAGTCCGGTCTGCACTGCCATGCCTGGCTCCTCACATGTCGTGCGGTAGTGGTGTGCGGGTCAGGGCAGCCGGGAGAACCACCGCAGCGAGCCGGCGGCGGCGCCCATCGCCAGGACCAGCCCGAGGCCGATGAAGCGGGCCGAGATGTCCTGCCGTTCGGTGCGGTAGCCGACGGACGTGCCGATGTCCTCGTAGACGTCCTTCAGCTCGGCGGTGGTGGACGCCTCGTGGAATCCGCCACCGGTCTGCTCGGCGACCGCCCGCAGCGTCTGCCCGTCCACCGGCACCTGGATCGCCCGGCCGCCCCGGTCGACCGATCCCCCGGGCGTGCCGAAGGAGATCGTGTGCACCGGGACCTTGGCGGCGACGGCCTGGTCGGCGGCCTCGATCGGGTCCATCCCGGAGGTGTTCGCGCCGTCGGAGAGGATGATGATCCGGGCCGGCGGCGGGTCCTTCGCGGCAGTCGCGTCAAGGCTCTTGACCGCGCCCAGCGAGGTGCTGATCGCCTCGCCGATCGCGGTGCCCTGCACGCCGGTGATGCCCTCGGCCAGCCGCCCGATGCCGTCGTGCAGCGCCTCCCGGTCGGTGCTCGGCGGCACCAGCACCGCGGCGCTGCCGGCGAACGCGACGAGGCCGACGTTGAACTCGTCCGGCAGCCCGTCGACGAACCGCCGGCCGGCCTCCTTGGCCGCTGTCAGCCGGTCCGGGTCCACGTCACCGGCGAGCATCGAGGTGGAGACGTCGACGGCGACCATCACGGTGGCCCGTTCCCGGGGGACCCGCACCTCTGCCTCGGGGCGGGCGAACCCGACCACGAGCAGCGCCAGCATGGCCAGGAACAGGCCCGCCGGCACGTGCCGGCGCCAGGCCGGGCGGCGCGGGGCGACCCGGTCCAGCAGGCGCAGGTTGGTGAAGCGCACCGCGTACCGGCTCTGCCGCCGTTGCAGCACCAGGTAGCCGGCGACCAGCGCGAGGACGGCGAGCAGCAGCCAGAGGCGGGCTGGTGACTGCCAGGTCATGCGACACCTCCCCGGGCGGCGGCCGGCACGGTGGCCAGCCGGCGCTGCTCGTGCACGTGCCGCACCACGTCCGCACACCAGTCCCGGTCGGTGCGCAGCGCCATGTGGGTGGCGCCGGCCCGGCGCAGCGTGTGGCGTACCTGCTCGCGCTGCTCGGCGGCGGCGCGCGCGTACCGCTCGCGCAGGTCCGGGTCGCCGGTCCACACCTCGCGGTGCCGGCCGCTCTCCGGGTCGACCAGCGTGATCAGCCCGACGTCGGGCAGTTCCAGCTCGCGCGGGTCGGTCACCTCGACCGCGAGCACCTGATGACGGACCGCGAGGCGGCGCAGCGCCGCGGCCCACGGCGGGGGCGCGGCGTCCGGGTCGTCGGGCAGTTCGTCGAGGAAGTCGGAGACGATCACCACGAGCCCGCGCCGGGTGGCGACACGCTGCAGGCCGTCCAGGCCGTCGGCCAGGCCCGGCCCCGCGGCGGGCGGGCGTGCGCCGGCCGCGCCCGCGCCGTCCGGGTCCCGCCGGTCGTCGGTACGCGGAGCGCCGAGCAGCGCGCGGAGCAGCCCGAGCAGATGGGTACGCCCGCTGCGGGCCGGGAATCGGCGCAGCCCGTCGGGCGTGAGCACCTGCGCGCCGAGCCGGTTGCCGACTCCGGCGGTGAGGAAGCCGATCGCTGCCACAGCGGCCACCGCCAGCTCCCGTTTGTCCAGCGTGGAGGTGCCGTACTCCATGCTGGGGCTGGCGTCGACGAGCAGCCAGGTGGTCAGTTCCCGGTCCGCGTCGACCTGGCGGACGTGCGGCACCGTGGTCCGGGCGGTGACCGCCCAGTCCATCCGGCGTACCTCGTCCTCGCCGGGGCGGTACTCCCGGCTGCCGGCGGCCTCGCTGCCCGGCCCGGGCAGCAGGCCCCGGTACCGGCCGTGCAGCAGGCCGTCGAGCCGCCGGGTCACCGTCAGCTCCAGCCGGCGCAGCCGCTGGTCGGGCGCGAGGTCGGTCAGCCCGGGCTCGGCCGCGCCGGTCATGCCGCCGCCAGGTCCGGCGCCGCCTCGGTGGGCCCGTTCACCAGCCGGGGCGGTGGCACCGCCTCGATCACCCGGCGCACCACGTCCTCGCCGGAGATCCCGTCGGCGACCGCGTCGAAGGTGAGCACGAGCCGGTGCGCCAGCACGTCCACCGCCAGGTCCCGGATGTCCTCGGGGAGGACGTAGTCGCGGCCGTGGATGAGCGCCTGCGCGCGGGCGGCGGCCACCAGGCCGAGCGTGGCCCGGGGGCTGGCCCCGTACGCCAGCAGCGGCGCGATGTCGGGCAGGCCGAAGCGTTGCGGGTCGCGGGTGGCGAGGATGAGGCGGACCACGTACTCGGCGAGCGCGTGGTGGACGAAGACGTCGGTGGCGCGGCGCTGGAGTTCCCGCAGCCGGATCGGGTCGAGCACGGTGCTCGCGGTGGGGCGCTCGGTGCTCATCCGGTAGAGGATGGCCAGCTCGTCGGCGTCGCTCGGGTAGTCGACCACGACCTTCATGAGGAAGCGGTCGCGTTGCGCCTCGGGGAGCTGGTAGACGCCCTCGGACTCGATCGGGTTCTGGGTGGCCAGGACCAGGAACGGCTCCGGCACCGGCCAGCTCCGCCCGCCGATCGAGACCTGCCGCTCGGCCATCGCCTCCAGCAGGGCCGACTGCACCTTGGCCGGGGCCCGGTTGATCTCGTCGGCGAGCACGAGGTTCGCCATGATCGGTCCCAGCTCCACGTCGAACTGCTCGGTCGAGGCGCGGTAGATGCGGGTGCCGACGATGTCGGAGGGCACCAGGTCGGGCGTGAACTGGATCCGGGAGAAGGTGCCGCCGACGACTGTGGCGAGGGTCTGCGCCGCGAGCGTCTTGGCCACCCCCGGTACGCCCTCCAGCAGGCAGTGACCGTCGGCGATGAGGGCGGTGAGCAGGCGTTCGACGAGCCGATCCTGCCCGACGATCACGCGTTTGACCTCGGCGAGGGTCTGTTCCAGCTCGACGCCGCTCGCGTCGGCATCGACCGGGCTGGGCACGCTGGCCAGGGTGTCCGAGATGTCCGTCACGGTGCTTGCTTCCCGGGCCGGACCGGCGACAAACGTCGGATTATCGGACCCGGACCGGCAGTGGCCGAACCGGACGGGCAGCATCTCCCCGATCGGGCGGCAACGGCGCGAACCCCATCGGTCCGGGCGGGACCGGGACGGAACACGACACCGGCCCCCGCCGCAGCGGAGGCCGGTGCGCGGCCGGACGGGTCAGTTGGCGACCAGGATGTGGAACGGCCGGTCGGCGAAGCCGCCGGTGGAGTTGCGGGTCTGCACGAAGACCGCGTTGGGGGTCAGCGTGCGCGGCGCGGCCGAGATCTCGCCGCCCGGCGGCACGTTCGCCGAGTCGTTCGTGCCGATCGAGACGTGGTACGCCTTGGCGGACACGTCGTAGTCGAACAGCACCTGGTACTGCCCGGCGGACACGCCCGGGCCGGGTACGAACCGGAGCGAGGACACCACGTTGCCGGAGTGCTGCAGCAGCGTCCCGTTCGCCGACACGACCGCCCAGGCGACCTGACCGGGGGCCGGCGGGGCCAGCGTGGCCCGCATGGCGGCGCGGGCGGCCTGCCGCTCGGCGGCGGTCACCGGCGGCTGCGCGGTGCTGTGCCGGGCGCCGGGCTGGGGTCGCGCCTCCGCCTGGGCGGCCGCGGCGATCCCGCCACCGGCCAGGGTGAGGGACAGCGCGGCGAGCGCCACCACCGTCGCCTTTCGCTTGAAGAATGTGGCCATGAGTTCTCCCTTGGTTAAACCGTGGTGATACGGCGACTGCGCGCGTCAAATTGCGGATCATCGGGAATCCGCCCGGGGAGCGCACCGCTCGTGAGCTGGCCTTACTACAGAGAGTCGCGACGTCTCAACCAGGGGGAACGTAGCACCGGAAAACGCGGGCGGTCAATAGCTCATATTGCGTGTCCGACCGATCGAAAAAGTGCTCAGAAATTGCGGTCGAGCATTCACGAAATTGTTTCGCCGGGCATCGCGGCAGCGCGGACCCGGGTAGCCTGACGGCCATGATCACAGCTCCGGACCTGTCCCGGGGCGGCACCCGGGGCGGCCGCTGGGCCACCGCCGCGTGCTGGCTGGCAGCGGCGCCGGTCGCCGCCTGGGCGCTGGTACGCCTGGCCGGGCTGGAAAGCGGTCCGCTGGTGCTGGCGATCGCCTTCACGCCGTACGTCGCCGCGCTGGCCCCGGTCGTGGCGGTGTCGGCGCTCGCCCTGCGGCGCCGGGCCCCGGCGGTGGTCGCGGCCCTCGCCGCGCTGTCGCTGATCGGCGCGGTGGCGCCCCGGGCGGTCCCCGACGCCCGTCCCCCGGCCGACGGGCCGACGCTGCGGCTGCTCACCGCCAACCTGCGCCTCGGCTCGGCCGACCCGGCGGGACTTGTCGACCTGGCCCGGGTCCGGCGGGTGGACGTGCTCACGGTGCAGGAGCTCACCCCGGCGCTCGCGGCCGAGCTGGACCGGCTCGGCCTGGCCACGCTGCTGCCCTACCGGTCGCTGAGCCCCGAGGTCGGCTCCACCGGCTCCGGCGTGTACGCCCGCCACCCGCTGCGCGACACCGGGCACCGCCGCAACCAGGGGTTCTTCTTCACCCAGGCGTACGCGACGGTGACGGTGCCGGGCGCGCCGCCGTTACGGGTGGAGTCGGCGCACCCGGCCGCGCCGTACGCGGTGGACGTGGTGCCGGACTGGTGGACCGACCAGCGCGCCCAGCCGCCGGCCACCCCGGACGACGGGCTGAGCGTGCTGGCCGGGGACTTCAACGCGACGCTCGACCACGCGGCGCTGCGGGAGCTGATCGCCACCGGTTACACCGACGCGGCGGACGCGGCCGGGGCCGGGTTCGGCGGCACCTGGGGGCCGTACGACGGCGACCCGATCCCGCCGGTCACCATCGACCACGTCCTGGTGGACCGGCGCATCGCGGTGCGCGCCGCCGGCACCTTCCCGGTGCCGGGGAGCGACCACCGCGCGTTGCTGGCCGAGCTGCGCCTGCCGGCCGGGTGAGTCAGGCCGCGGTCCCGCCCGTCACGCGGGTCCGGTCCAGGCCGTAGGTGAGCGCGTCGACGAGCGCGTGCCAGCTTGCCTCCACCACGTTCGGGTGCACGCCCACGGTGGTCCAGTCGCGGCCCGCCCCGGCGGTCTCCACGAGTACGCGCGTCACCGCGCCGGTGCCGTGGCTGCCCTCCAGGATGCGGACCTTGTAGTCGGCCAGCTGGAACTCGCGCAGCTCCGGGTAGTGCCGGGACAGCGCCACCCGCAACGCCTCGTCCAGCGCGTTGACCGGGCCGTTGCCCTCGGCGGTGGCGATCACCCGCTCGCCGCGTACCCGGATCTTCACCGTGGCCTCGGAGACCACCGCGCCGTCCTCGCGGTGCTCGACCAGCACCCGGTACGACTCCAGCGTGAACGGCCGGACCGGCGCCGCGCCCGGCAGTTCCGAGCGGACCAGCAGTTCGAACGAGGCGTCGGCGGCCTCGAACGACCAGCCGTCGGCCTCCAGCTCCTTGACCCGCCCGGTGACCTTGGACAGGGTGTCCGGATGGCCGGCCAGGTCCAGACCGAGCTCACGGCTCTTGAGCTCGATGCTGGCCCGGCCGGCCATCTCGGTCACCAGGATCCGCATGTCGTTGCCCACCACGGTGGGTTCCACGTGGTTGTAGAGCAACGGGTCGACCTTGATCGCGCTCGCGTGCAGCCCCGCCTTGTGAGCGAAGGCGGCGGCCCCGACGTAGGCCTGGTGGGTGTCGGGGGCGATGTTGGCGATCTCGGCGATGGCGTGCGAGACCCGCACCATCTGTTCCAGGCAGCCCTCCGGTAGGACGGGCATGCCCAGCTTGAGCTGAAGATTGGCGACGATCGCGAAGATGTCGGCGTTGCCGGGGCGCTCGCCGTACCCGTTGGCGGTGCCCTGCACGTGGCGGACGCCGGCCTCGACGGCGGCGATGGTGTTGGCGACCGCGCAGGCGGTGTCGTTCTGCGCGTGCATGCCGAGCCGTTCCGGCGCGATCCCGGTGCGCGCCACCAGCCCTTCGATCACGGCGGTGACCTGGGAGGGCAGCATGCCGCCGTTGGTGTCGCAGAGGACGAAGCGCTCGGCGCCGGCGGCCAGCGCGGTCTCCGCCACAGCGGTGGTGTAGCCCGGGTCGAAGCGGAACCCGTCGTAGCAGTGCTCCCCGTCGACGAAGACCCGCCGACCCTGCGCCACCAGGTACGACACGGTGTCGCGGATCATGGCGAGGTTCTCCTCGGCGGTGGTGCGCAGCGCGCGTTCCACGTGCCGCAGGTCCGCCTTGGCGACCAGGGCGACGGCCGGGGTCTGCGCGTCGAGCAGCCCGCGCACCTGCGGGTCGTCCTCGACCGCGAGGCCGGCCTTGCGGGTGGCGCCGAAGGCGACCAGGATCGCGTGCCGCAGTTCCAGCTCGGTGCGGGCCCGGCGGAAGAACTCGGTGTCCTTGGGCACCGCGCCCGGCCAGCCCCCCTCGATGAAGCCGACCCCGAGGTCGTCGAGCAGGCGGGCCACCGCCAGCTTGTCGACCACCGAGTACGTGAGTCCTTCGCGCTGGGCGCCGTCGCGCAGCGTCGTGTCGTACACCTGGAAGGTCATCGGAGTCCTCTTCTCGTGTCCGTCCTGGGGAGCAAACAAAAAGACCCCCCGCGGATGCGGGAGGTCTGCGCGCTCGGCGAGGGAAGGCCGGCGCGCTAGCTGCTAATGATCAGGACGAAGCTGGTCACGACCAGCACTCTGCCACCCCGCCCCCGCTTTTGGGAGGCGAAACCCATATTCCGGGACGATCGCGGGGCTGGTGACCGCCTTCACACCCGGCCACCGCCCGCCACGAGCGCAAACAGGGCTGCGGAAGAATCTTGAACAGATCCAGTTACTGGCCCGGCGGTGCTGCCGGGTCACGCTCAAGGAGGACCCGTGCTCACTGTCGGTGACCACTTCCCCGAGTACGAACTCACCGCCTGCGTATCGCTCGACGCCGACAAGGCGTTCGAGACGATCAACCACAAGTCCCACGAGGGCCAGTGGCGCGTCGTGTTCTTCTGGCCGAAGGACTTCACCTTCGTCTGCCCCACCGAGATCGCCGAGTTCGGCCGCCTCAACGGCGAGTTCGCCGACCGCGACGCCCAGGTGCTCGGCGTCTCCGTCGACAACGAGTTCGTCCACTACGCCTGGCGCAAGGACCACCCGGACCTGCGCGAGCTGCCCTTCCCGATGCTCAGCGACATCAAGCGTGAGCTGACCTCCGCCTGCGGCGTGCTCGGCGCCGACGGTGTCGCCCAGCGGGCCACCTTCATCGTGGACCCGAACAACGAGATCCAGTTCGTCATGGTGACCGCCGGCTCGGTCGGCCGCAACGTCTCCGAGGTGCTGCGGGTGCTCGACGCGCTCCAGACCGACGAGCTGTGCCCGTGCAACTGGAACAAGGGCGCGGCGACGCTCGACGCCAACGCGCTCCTCGCCGGCGCCGGGGCCTGACCATGGGCCTGGACGCGATCAAGGCGGGCCTGCCCGAGTACGCCAAGGACATCCGGCTCAACCTCGGCTCCACCATCACCACCTCGACGCTGAAGCCGGAGCAGGCGTGGGGCACCGCCCTGGCCTGCGCGGTCGCCGCTCGCAACCCGGTGGTGCTGCGGGAGATCGCCGCTGAGGCGGCCGGTCACCTCACGCCCGAGGCGGTCGCGGCGGCCAAGGGCGCGGCTGCGGTCATGGCGATGAACAACGTCTACTACCGGGCCAAGCACCTGATCGGCGACGAGCAGTACGCGTCGCTGCCGGCCCGGCTGCGGATGCAGATCATCGCCCGCCCCGGCGTGGAGAAGACCGACTTCGAGCTGTGGTGCCTCGCCGTCTCGGCGATCACCGGCTGCGGCGTCTGCCTGGAGTCGCACGAGAAGACGCTGCGCGCCGCCGGGTTCAGCCGGGAGCAGGTGCACGAGGGGCTGCGGATCGCCGCCGTCGTACCCGCCGCCGCGGTGACCCTGGACGCGGAGGCCGCGCTGGCCTGATCCACCGGCCCGGACGCGCCCGACCGGCGCCGCGCGGGCCGACCTCCCGAGGGGCCGGCGTCACCACCGTGGCGCCGGCCCCTCGGCGTGGGCGGGCCGGCCGCCGGCGGGTTGGTGCCCGGACAGGGTGGGTAACCCTCCCGACTGATGACGGCGCCGCGACGGCCGCGGCCCTGGGGACGGGAGGCGGCACATGGACGGACTGGACCCGCGCGCCACGCACGGCGGCACCGAGCCGATCCTCGACGACGGCCGGGGCACCGTCGCCGGGGGCGCCCCGGCGGGCGCCTTCGACCCGTGGCGCTACCGCGACGAGGCGGGCGTGGCGAGCGCCGACCTGACCGGCTACAAGGTCGAGGCCACCGACGGCGCCATCGGCAAGATCGACCGGGCGAGCCACGAGGTGGACGACAGCTACCTGGTCGTGGACACCGGGCCGTGGATCTTCGGCAAGAAGGTGATGCTCCCGGCCGGGACCGTGAACCACGTCGACCACGACGCCCGCACCGTGCACGTCGACCGGGAGAAGGACCAGATCAAGGCCGCCCCGGAGTACGACGAGTCCAGCCACGCCGACCCTGGCTACCGGGACCGGCTCGGCGGCTACTACGGCGAGAGCCACTCGGCGCTGCCGCCGGATGTGCCGCCGCGCATCTGACACCGCGGCGGCGGCCGGCGGGGACGTGGGAACGCCCCGCCCGCCGTACCGTGTCGGATGTGGACGCCCCCCCGAGCCGCTTCCCCACCCTGTTCAACTTCCGCGACGTCGGCGGATACGCCGCTCAGGACGGGCGCACCGTGCGCCGCGGCCGGCTCTACCGTTCCGACTCGCTGCACCGCATCGACGAGACCGACCGGGCGGCGTTCACCGCGCTCGGCATCCGTACCGTGATCGACCTGCGCCGCCCCACCGAGGTGGAACGCGACGGGCGGGTGCCCGCCTACGACGGGCTCGCCTACCGGCACATCCACCCCAAGCACGCCGACTGGGGCGCGAACCGGTTCGACGCCTCCGGCGTCAGCCTGGCCCGCTACCTGGCCGACCGGTACGCCGACCTGGCGCGTACCGGGACCGCCGGGCTCGCCGAGGCGGTCGGGCTGATCGCGGACAGCGCCAACGCGCCGGTGGTGGTGCACTGCGTCGCCGGGAAGGACCGCACCGGCATCGTCTGCGCGCTCACGCTCTCCGTGCTCGGGGTGCCCGACGAGGACGTGGTCGCCGACTACGCGCTCAGCACCGCGGCGTCGCAGCGTTTCACCGAGTGGGTCCGCGCCACGCTGCCGGACGCGGAGGAACCGCCGCCGCCGTTCCTGGAGTCACCGGCCGAGACGATGGAGCTGTTCCTGGCCGAGCTGCGCGCCGGCCACGGCTCGGTCGAGGGTTACCTGACCCACGCGGGCGTCACCGAGACGCAACTGGAGTCGCTGCGCACCCACCTGCTGGACTGACGCCGCGCGGTGAGCAGGGAGCGGACTCGCTGCTCACCGCGCGGTCGGGCGGTCAGATGACCCGGGTGACCCAGCCGTGCGGGTCCTCGGCGCGACCGCGCTGGATGTCCACCAGCTTCTGGCGCAGGGCCATGGTGACCTGGCCGGGCTCGCCGCCGCCGATGAGGAACTCGCCCTCCGGGAAGCGCACGCCGCCGATCGGGGTGACGACAGCGGCCGTGCCGCAGGCGAACACCTCGCGCAGCCGCCCGCTCGCCGCGTCGGCCTGCCAGTCGGCGAAGCTGACCGGCGCCTCCCGCACCTCGTGCCCGGCCTCGGCGGCCAGGGTGAGGATCGCGTCGCGGGTGATGCCGGGCAGGATCGTGCCGCCCAGCGGCGGGGTGACGATGCTGCCGTCGTCGTAGACGAAGAAGACGTTCATGCCGCCCAGCTCGTCGACGTAGCGCCGCTCGACCGCGTCCAGGAAGACCACCTGGTCGCAGCCCGCCTCGATCGCCTCGGCCTGCGCCGCGAGCGACGCGGCGTAGTTGCCGCCGCACTTGGCCGCGCCGGTGCCGCCGGGCGCGGCCCGGGTGTAGTCCGGCGAGACCCAGACCGTCACCGGCTTCACCCCGCCGGAGAAGTACGCCCCGGCCGGCGAGGCGATGACGCAGTACAGGTATTCGTTGGCCGGGCGCACGCCGAGGAAGACCTCGCTGGCGAACATGAACGGACGCAGGTAGAGGCTGGCGTCCTCGTGCTCCGGGATCCACGCCTGGTCGATCTCGACCAGGCGGCGCAGCGACTCCACGAACGTCGCCTCCGGCAGCTCCGGCATGGCGAGCCGACGGGCGGACGCGCTGAACCGGGCCGCGTTGGCCTCCGGGCGGAACATCGTCACCGCGTCGCCGGTGCGGTACGCCTTCAGCCCTTCGAAGATCTCCTGCGCGTAGTGCAGCACCGCCGCGGCCGGGTCCATCGGGATCGGCGCGCGCGCCTCCAGGCGGGCGTCGTACCAGCCCTTGCCCTCGGCGTAGCGGATGGTGACCATGTGGTCGGTGAAGACCCGGCCGAAACCGGGGTTCGCCAGCAGGGCGGCCCGGTCGGCGGCGGATACCGGCGCGGGATTCGGACGGATCTCGAAATCGAGCTTGTCACCACCGCTCATCGCGCTGACCTCCCTGCGGGTTCACGGCATGCGGGATCGCACGCCGACGTCACTGGTGCCAGAAACTTACCCCGAACGGTCGTTCAGCGGATAGGTCCGCCCCTCGGACGGCTGCGCCGCACCGGACCGCCGAATCGGGCCCGGAGACGGGTCTGGCGGCCCGTTACCGGGCCGCCAGGTGAGGATCGGCCCGGTCAGGATACGGCGTACCCGGCGAGCCGGTCGCCGACCTCCTCGGTGCGCAGCGGCGCGCCGGGCGTACGCGCGGCCAGCTCGGCGCCGACCGCGGCGGTGACCCGGGCGGCGGCGTCGGCGTGGCCGAGCTGGTCCAGCAGCAGCGCGGCGGAGAGCACGGCGGCGACCGGGTCGGCGACGCCCTTGCCGGCGATGTCCGGCGCGGAGCCGTGCACCGGCTCGAACATCGACGGGTAGCGCCCCTCCGGGTTGATGCAGCCGCTGGCCGCCAGCCCGATGCCACCGGTCACCGCGGCGGCGATGTCGGTGAGGATGTCGCCGAAGAGGTTGTCGGTGACCACCACGTCGTACCGGGACGGGTTGGTCACCAGGAACATCGCGGCGGCGTCGATGTGCTGGTACTCGGTGGTGACGTCGGGGTGCTCGGCGGCCACCGCGGCGAAGGCGCGCGACCAGAGCGAACCGGCGTGGGTGAGCACGTTGGTCTTGTGCACGAGCGTGACCTTGCGCCGTTCGCGACGGCGGGCGCGGGCGAAGGCGTCGCGGATGACCCGCTCGACGCCGTGCCGGGTGTTCAGGCTCTCCTCGGTGGCCACCTCGGCCGGGGTGTCCCGGTGCAGCGCGCCACCGGCGCCCGCGTACAGCCCCTCGGTGCCCTCGCGGACCACCACGAGGTCGACCTCGCCGGGCTTGACCGCGGCGAGCGGGCCGCCGACGCCGGGCCAGAGCCGGGACGGGCGCAGGTTGACGTACTGGTCGAAGGCGAACCGGAGCTTGAGCAGCAGGCCGCGCTCCAGCACGCCCGGCGGCACGGTCGGGTCGCCGACCGCGCCGAGCAGGATCGCGTCGTGACCGGCCAGCTCGTCGAGGACGGAGTCGGGCAGCGCCTCGCCGGTGCGGTGCCAGCGCGCCGCGCCCAGGTCGTACTCGGTGGCCTCGATGCCGGGCAGCACCGCGTCGAGGACCTTGCGGGCCTGCGCGACCACCTCGGGTCCGATGCCGTCGCCGGCCACCACCGCGATGCGTGCCACCTGATGCTCCTCGTCTCGACGTTCCCGGCAACGGTACGTCGGTGTCCCGTCCCCCGGTACGAATCTTCCACCATTCGGGAACGCGAGTCACAGGATCCTCCCAGCTGACACCCATGGCGCGGTCATCTCCACTGCTTAGGGTCGGGTTTCATCGGGTCGACGCAGGCCCGGAACCGGCCACCGCCGCGACACGGCGGCGACCACCGAGGGGCAGGTGTCATGCGGATCGAGCACCGGCGGACCCACTGGGCGGACGAGCAACCACGTACCCGCTGGGTCGACCAGTCCGCGTTCCGCCCGGTCCGTCCGGACCTGCACCTGGGCGCCAGCAGCCACCGCGTCGAGCGGCCCGGCGCCGGCGCGTCCGGCCGGATCACCGTCCGGCACACGGTGGCCACCTCGACCGCCGACTACACACTGCTGCTCAACGCGCCCGAGTGGCTGGGCCACCGGGTGGTGGGCGAGGCGCTGCGGGACGCCGTCGCCGAACTGCGCGCCATCGACCTCACCTACGGACCGAACCGGCCGGACAGCCTCGTCTCCCGGCTGCGCCGCGACGAGATCAGCCCCGACTCGTACCCCCCGCTGGCCGACCTGATCGACCTCTGCGCGTCGATGCGGGCGGCGACCGACGGCTGGTTCGACGCCTGGGCGGTGCCCGGCGGCTTCGACCCGGGCGGCCTGCTCGGCGGCTGGGCCGTGGAGCGGGCCGCGGCGCGGTTGCGCGCCGCCGGCATCCACGACTACGCCGTGCTCAGCGGCGCCGACCTGACGGTACGCGGGCGCGCGGCGCACGGCGGGCCGTGGCGCGTGGCCGTGCACCACCCCACCGACACCCGGCGCACGCCGCTCGTGCTGGAGATGACGACCGGCGCGGTGGGCACCTCCGGTGTCACCGGGCGGCGGGGGCACGTGATCGACCCGCACACCGGCGAGCCGACCGACCGCCTGGCGGCCGCCACCGTGATCGGCCCGGACCTCGCCGTCGCCGACGCCTACGCCACCGCCCTGTACGCCGCCGGACCGGCCGGACTGGCCTGGTTCCGCCAGGACTCGGACTACCGCCCGCTGTTCGCGCAGCACCGGCGCTGAGCCGCGATCGGCCCCCGCGGTCTCGGCAACGACCGTGGGGGCCGGTCAGCGACGAGTGCGCGTGGCTCGCGCAATCGAGGGGTGCGGGCCGACGGGGCGGACGCCCGACCGCGCCACCCGAAGACGGGCCGGGGAATCGACTCAGCCGGAAACCGCAACGGTACGCTAGCGAATCGACGCAACTCGACGCAAGAGTCTCCACAGCGGACGCCGGGGAATCGGTGTCGGCAATCAGCCGGTGAACGCACGGTGGGGCAGAGGTGACGGGCCGGGCCCGGGATGGCACGCTGTCCGCCGTGAGTTTCGATCTGAGCGTGTGGGCCCTGCCGAACGGGGCGACACCGGAGCAGGTGCGGGCGGCGGTGCAGCAGTGCCGCGAGGGCTGGCACGGCAAGCAGCAACCCGACCCGAGGCTGGTCGCCTTCTACCGGGCGATCACGGCGAGCTACCCCGACGGTCCGACCCGGCCGGGTACGCCCTGGGAGGCGCCGCTGCACACGGCCGCCGACCACATCGAGATGAACCTGAACCCGACCTGCCCGGACCAGGTCCTGCTGGAC
>NZ_JAGPXV010000005.1:0-33211 GCF_018070405.1 Micromonospora sp. D75 | reverse complement strand
CACCGTCGCCGAGCTGCCCGAGGGCTGCGTCGAGCAGAACCTGGGCGGCTTCGCCAACGCGTACTGCGAGGACCTGGGCGCGGTGCTCAAGCCCGGCCAGTACTACACCGCCGACGTGCAGGTGAAGGTCGGCGCGGACGTGACCGAGAAGCTGCTCCGGCCGGGCTTCGTCTGGGCCGCCGGGCTGGAGGCGGCCTCCGGCACGCCGGAGGAGCAGCCGAAGGCCGCCACCTCGGCGCAGCGTCGCGCGTTCTCCGAGGCCGACGACGGCGACAACACCGCCCAGTTCGACGTCTTCGTCGACCAGAGCCCGCAGTCGACCCCGAGCCCGACGCCGAGCGCTGAGCCGACCTCGACGCCGACCGCCCAGCCGACCCCGACCGGCAGCGTGACCGCGGTGCCGACGCCGACCTCCGGTGGTGGCGCGGGTGGCGGCACCGGCGGCGGTGGCCTGCCGGTGACCGGTATGCAGGTCGGCCTGATCGGCGGGATCGGCGCTGCGGTGGTCGCCGCCGGTGTGGCGCTGATGATGCTGTCCCGGCGCCGCAAGGTGGTGCTCGTCACGCCGGGCGAGGAGCGCACCGAGGACTGACACCGTCACCGTGGACACGGAGAGGGCGGGGTGGGCGACCACCCCGCCCTCTCGCGTACCCGGGGCGGGGCGGAAGGGGCGCGGCTGGCAGAGTGGAGGGGTGAGCCGTACCCCGCAGGGCCAGCGCGCCAGCCTGGACAAGCAGCCGCACGAGGTAGCCGCGATGTTCGACGGTGTCGCGGCCCGCTACGACCTGACCAACACCGTGCTCTCCTTCGGGCAGGACCGGTCCTGGCGGCGGGCCACCCGGGCGGCGCTCGGGTTGGCGCCGGGCGAGCGGGTGCTCGACGTGGGCGCCGGCACCGGCGTCTCGACCGAGGAGCTGGCCCATTCCGGGGCGTACGCGGTCGGCGCCGACCTGTCGCTGGGCATGCTGTACGCGGGCAAGCGCACCCGCCCGTCGGTGCCGCTGCTGGCCGGGGACGCGCTCCGGCTGCCGTTCGCCGACGCCAGCTTCGACGCGGTGACCATCTCCTTCGCGTTGCGCAACGTCAACGACACCGACGCGGCGCTGCGCGAGCTGGCCCGGGTGACCCGGCCGGGCGGGCGGCTGGTGGTCTGCGAGTTCAGCACCCCGGTCAACCCGGCGTTCCGCACCGTCTACCTGTCGTACCTGATGCGGTCCTTGCCGGCCGTGGCGCGCGCGGTGTCCAGCAACCCCGACGCCTACGTCTATCTGGCGGAGTCGATCCGGGCCTGGCCGGACCAGCCGGCGCTGGCCGCGCGGATCGGCGCGGCCGGCTGGGGCCGGGTGGCGTGGCGCAACCTGACCGGGGGCGTGGTGGCCCTGCACCGGGCCGTCCGAAACTGACCGGCCGACCAGGCGCTAGCCGGTCATTTCGTGAATATCCGGTTCTGGTCTACTTTGTCCCCGTAGGCTCGCCTGCATGACGGGACCAGACCAGGCCGCCACCGACGACGACGCCGCCGAGCTGATCGCCCAGCTCCGCGAGTTGGCCGGCGCGGATCCCGCTGATGTCCGGCAGGTCGTCGCCGAGGTGCTGGCGGCGCTCGACCGTGCGGCAGGTGGCGCGTTGCGTGACCACCTGCCCGAGGCGATCCGGCTCGACGCCGGGCTCGGACCGGCCGCGCCGGCTCGCCCCTGACCGGTTTCGGCCCGCCTACCGGCCCGTTTCCGCGAAGTTAGGCCCCCCTCAACGCGTCCTGGTGTAACAGCGGTCATAGACTCCATCCGGATGGGCTTGTGAAGCATTTCACGAGCATGCGGGAGGAGGCGCGGATGACCGCGGTGGAGAACGACGCCGACGTCATCGTCGTGGGCGCCGGTCCCGGAGGATCGGCCACGGCGTACCACCTGGCGCGGCACGGCGTACGCGTGCTGCTGCTGGAGAAGACGGAGTTTCCCCGGGAGAAGGTCTGCGGCGACGGGCTCACGCCCCGGGCCGTGCGCCAGCTCATCCGGATGGGCGTGGACACCTCGCCCGAGGCCGGCTGGCTGCACAACAAGGGCCTGCGGGTGATCGGCGGCGGGGTGCGCCTGGAGCTGGACTGGCCCGACCTGGCGAGCTTCCCCAACTACGGCCTCGTGCGGACCCGGCTCGACTTCGACGACCTGCTCGCGCAGCGGGCCGTCGCCGCCGGGGCGAAGCTGCGCACCAGCGTCAACGTCCTCGGCCCGGTGCTCGGCGCCGACGACCGGGTGATCGGCGTGCAGGCCGAGGTCGGCCCGGACAAGGAGCCCGCCACCTTCCACGCGCCGCTCGTGGTCGCCGCCGACGGCGTCTCCGGCCGCTTCCCGCTCGCCCTCGGGCTGGCCAAGCGGGAGGACCGCCCGATCGGCGTGGCGGTCCGCCGCTACTACCGCTCGCCCGCCAAGCACGACGACGACTACCTGGAGTCGTGGCTGGAGCTGCGGGCCAAGGGCAGCGACGCGCTGCTGCCCGGCTACGGCTGGATCTTCGGCCTCGGCGACGGCCGGGTGAACGTCGGCCTCGGCGTGCTGAACTCGTCCTCGGCGTTCGGCAAGACGAACTACCGCAAGCTGCTCACCGACTGGCTCGCGAACACCCCCGAGGAGTGGGGGATGACCGACGAGTCCAACGCGGAGGGTCCCACCCTCGGGGCCGCGCTGCCGATGGGCTTCAACCGGGTCCCGCACTACACCCGCGGGGTCCTGCTGGTCGGCGACTCCGGCGGCATGGTCAACCCGTTCAACGGCGAGGGCATCGCGTACGCGATGGAGTCCGGCGAGATGGCCGCGGAGGTCATGGTGCAGGCGCTGGCCCGCCCGGCCGGCGCGGAACGGGAGCGGGCGCTGATGGCGTACCCGCAGGAGCTGAAGGCCCGCTTCGGCGGCTACTACCGGCTCGGCGGCGTGTTCGTGAAGCTCATCGGCCGCCCCGAGATCATGCGGATGGCGACCAAGCACGGCATGCCGCACCCGATGCTCATGCGCTTCGTGCTCAAGCTGCTGGCCAACCTGACCGACCCGCGCGGCGGGGACGCGATGGACCGGGTCATCAACGCGATGACGAAGGTGGCCCCGGCCGTGTAGAAGACGACCGACCACGAGCCGGACAGAGATCGACCCCCCGACGACCGAGGTCTCAGGGACGTGAATAGTGTGATTTTGGCCAACCACCGAGGTCAGGGAAGGACGAGCAGGGGACAACGATGACGCTCTCTCCTTACGCACCCATCATCGGGCTGTTCGCCCTCGCTGCGGCGTTCGCGCTGTTCTCCGTGGCCGCTGCCCGACTCGCCGGCCCGCGGCGTCTGAACAAGGCCAAGCTCGAGGCGTACGAGTGTGGCATCGAGCCGAGCCCGCAGCCCGTCGGCGGCGGCCGGTTCCCGATCAAGTTCTACCTGACGGCGATGCTCTTCATCGTCTTCGACATCGAGATCATCTTCCTCTACCCCTGGGCGGTCTCCTTCGACGCTCTGCCGATCTTCGGCTTCGTGGAGATGGTCCTGTTCATCGTCGCGGTCTTCGTCGCCTACGCCTATGTCTGGCGTCGCGGCGGCCTGGACTGGGACTGAGGAGGTAGCAGATGGGCATCGAGGAGAAACTCCCCTCCGGCGTCCTGCTCACCAGCGTCGAGAAGCTGGTCAACTGGACGCGGAAGACCTCGGTCTGGGGCGCGACGTTCGGTCTGGCCTGCTGCGCCATCGAGATGATGGCGGCGGGCGGCCCGCACTACGACATGGGCCGCTGGGGCATGGAGGTCTTCCGGGCCTCGCCCCGCCAGGCGGACCTGATGATCGTGGCCGGCCGGGTGAGCCAGAAGATGGCCCCGGTGCTGCGCCAGATCTACGACCAGATGGCCGAGCCCCGCTGGGTCATCTCGATGGGCGTCTGCGCCAGCAGCGGCGGCATGTTCAACAACTACGCCATCGTGCAGGGCGTCGACCACGTCGTCCCGGTCGACATGTACCTGCCCGGCTGCCCGCCCCGGCCGGAGATGCTCATCGACGCCGTGCTCAAGCTGCGCGAGAAGATCATGCACGAGCCGCTGGGCCCGAACGGCCGCAAGATGCTGGAGGCCCGCCAGGCGCGCGGTGACGTGCCGGTCGTGCCGTACGGCTCGATGCCCTCGTCGTACCGCAGCGACAAGGCCCGCCGTGCCGAGTGGACGAAGGCCGTCCGCGAGGGGCGCGAGGAGCAGCTGCGGATCGAGAACTGGATGAAGGCGCAGAACCACCTTCAGGCGTCGCATAGGGGCCCGAAATGAGCAACGACAAGACCAACGACGGCGGGGTGCCGGTGCCGACCACCCCGGTCGGGGCCAGCTCCACCGCTCCGGCCGAGTACCCGCCGGCCAGCCCGGCCGGCCGGGGGATGTTCGGCAACCAGGGCACCGGTGACGTCTCCGGCTACGGCGGGCTGGTCCGCCAGCGCAAGCCGATCGAGGAGGCGACCCGCCCGTACGGGAGCTACTTCGACGAGGTGCGGGACGCGCTGGAGGAGGCGTACCCGGACTTCAACGACGCGATCGAGAAGGTCGTGGTCGACCGGGGCGAACTGACGCTGCACGTACGCCCGGAGCGCATCGCCGAGGTCTGCCAGGTGATGCGCGACGACCTGTCGCTGCGCTTCGAGCTGCTCTCGTCGCTGTCCGGCGTGGACTACCTGGGCGCGGAACGGCGCCTGCACGTGGTCTACCAGCTGACCTCGATGACCTACCGCCGCATCGTCCGGCTGGAGGTGGCGGTCTCCGCCGAGCAGCCGCACGTACCGAGCGTCACCGCCGTCTACCCGACCGCCGACTGGCAGGAGCGGGAGACGTACGACATGTTCGGCGTCGTCTTCGACGGCCACCCCGCCCTGACCCGGATCCTCATGCCGGACGACTGGGAGGGTCACCCGCAGCGCAAGGACTACCCGCTCGGCGGCGTACCGGTCGAGTACAAGGGTGCGGAAATCCCGCCGCCGGACCGTAGGAGGTCGTACCAGTGACCACGTCTAACTACGCGACCGAGCGCGAGACCACCGAGGGCAAGGTCTTCACCGTCACCGGCGGGGACTGGGACGAGGTCGTCTCCGGCACGGACCCGATCAACGACGAGCGGATCGTCGTCAACATGGGCCCGCAGCACCCGTCCACCCACGGCGTGCTCCGGCTGGTCCTGGAGCTGGAGGGCGAGACGGTCCGCGAGGCCCGCTCGGTCGTCGGCTACCTGCACACCGGCATCGAGAAGAACCTGGAGTACCGCAACTGGGTCCAGGGCTCGACGTTCGTGACCCGGATGGACTACCTCTCCCCGCTGTTCAACGAGACGGCGTACGCGCTCGCGGTGGAGAAGCTGCTCGGGATCACCGACGACATCACCGAGCGCGCGAACACCATCCGCGTGCTGATGATGGAGCTGAACCGGATCTCGTCGCACCTGGTCTGGCTGGCGACCACCGCCATGGAGCTGGGCGCGATCAACATGATGCTGTACGGCTTCCGCGAGCGGGAGTACGTCCTCGACATCTTCGAGACCATCACCGGCCTGCGGATGAACCACGCGTACGTGCGGCCGGGCGGCGTGGCGCAGGACGTGCCGGACGACGCGATCCGCAAGATCCGCGACTTCCTCCAGCTGATGCCGAAGCGGCTCAAGGAGTACGAGAACCTGCTCTCCGGTCAGCCGATCTGGCTGGAGCGGACGCAGAACGTGGCGGTGCTCGACGTGACCGGCTGCATGGCGCTCGGCGTCACCGGCCCGGTGCTGCGCTCCGCCGGCCTCGCCTGGGACCTGCGCAAGACCATGCCGTACTGCGGCTACGAGACGTACGAGTTCGACGTGCCGACCCACACCGACGGTGACGTGTGGGGCCGCTACCTGGTCCGGGTCGCGGAGATCCGGGAGTCGCTGAAGCTCGTCGAGCAGGCGCTGGACCGCTTGAAGCCGGGCCCGGTGATGGTCTCCGACAAGAAGATCGCCTGGCCGGCGCAGCTCGCCATCGGCGTCGACGGCATGGGCAACTCCCTGGAGCACGTCGCGAAGATCATGGGTCAGTCGATGGAGTCGCTGATCCACCACTTCAAGCTCGTCACCGAGGGCTTCCGGGTCCCGCCGGGCCAGGTGTACGTCGCCGTCGAGTCGCCCCGTGGCGAACTCGGCGTGCACGCGGTGTCCGACGGCGGCACCCGGCCCTACCGGGTGCACTACCGGGAGCCGAGCTTCGTCAACCTCCAGGCCCTCCCGGCGATGGCCGAGGGCGGCCTGATCGCCGACGTGATCGCCGGCGGCGCCTCGCTGGACCCCGTGATGGGTGGTTGTGACCGATGAGCACGTTCACTGAAGAGACCCGGCTCCGGGCGCGGGAGATCATCGCCCGGTACCCGGCCGACCGGTCCCGCTCGGCGCTGCTGCCGCTGCTGCACCTGGTCCAGTCCGAGGAGGGGTACGTCTCCCCGGCCGGTGTCGAGTTCTGCGCCGAGGTGCTCGGGCTGAACAAGGCCCAGGTCGGCGCCGTCGCCACCTTCTACACCATGTACAAGCGCAAGCCCACCGGTGAATACCTGGTCAGCGTCTGCACCAACACCATGTGCGACGTGCTCGGCGGGCAGAAGGTCTACGACGCCCTGGCCGAGCACCTCGGCGTCGGGCACGAGGAGACCACCGCCGACGGGAAGATCACCCTGGAGCACGCCGAGTGCCTGGCGGCGTGCGACTACGGCCCGGTCATGACCGTGAACTACGACTTCTTCGACAACGTGGAGCCGCAGGGCGCGCTCGACGTGGTCGAGGAGCTGCGGGCCGGCGGCCGGCCGATGCCGACCCGGGGCGCGCGCCTGTGCACGCTCAAGGAGATGGCGGTCCAGCTCGCCGGTTTCGCCGACGAGCGGGACGGCGCGGTGGCCGACGGCGGGCCGGGCGAGCCCAGCCTGCGCGGCCTGCGCCTGGCCGAGCAGCACGGCGTCTCGGTGCCGGGCTTCGACCCGAAGACCCCGATCCGCAGCAAGGCCGAGGCCGACCGGGCCGCCGCCGAGGCGAAGGCGAAGGCCGAGGCCGCGAAGCCGGCCCCCGCGCCCGAGCCGGCCAAGGCCGCCGAGCAGGTTTTGCCGGAGGCGGCCACCGGCAGCACCGCGCCGGACGTGAAGGCGCCGGACGCCAAGTCGCCGCAGGTGCGTACCGCCGAGACCCGGCAGCCGGACGCGGCCACCGCCGTACCGGACGCGCCGGGCACCAAGATCCCGGTGGACGGCCCGCCGCCGGTGCCGCGCGACGCGCAGGCGGCGGAGGCGGCCGGCACGGCGGCGAACCCGCCGGCCGGCGACGGCAAGCCCGCCGGCGACGCGGCCGGCGCGCAGGAGCGCAACCTCAAGGAAGCGGAGGCCGGTACGGGCGCGGACGGCGCCGACCCGGCGGACGCCAACGGATCGGGGGTCCGCAAGTGACCACGCCTCGGCCGGAGACGCTGGCCAAGCTCACGCCGGTGCTCACCAAGCGCTGGCTGTCGCCGGACGCCTGGCGGATCGGCACCTACGAGAACCTGGACGGCTACGCCGCCCTGCGCAAGGCGCTCAAGGCGCACCCGGACGACCTGATCCAGCTGGTCAAGGACTCCGGGCTGCGCGGCCGTGGCGGCGCGGGCTTCCCGACCGGCCTGAAGTGGGGCTTCATCCCGCAGGGCGACGGCAAGCCGCACTACCTGGTGGTGAACGCCGACGAGGGCGAGCCGGGCACCTGCAAGGACCTGCCGCTGATGACCTACGACCCGCACTCGCTGGTCGAGGGCGTCATCATCGCCTCGTACGCGATCCGGGCCAACCGGGCGTACATCTACATCCGGGGTGAGGCCGTGCACGCCGCGCGGCGGCTGCGCAGCGCGGTCGCCGAGGCGTACGCCAAGGGCTACCTCGGCCGGAACATCCTCGGCTCCGGGTTCGACCTGGACCTGGTGGTGCACTCCGGCGCCGGGGCGTACATCTGCGGTGAGGAGACCGCGCTGCTGGACTCGCTGGAGGGCTTCCGCGGCCAGCCCCGGCTGCGCCCGCCGTTCCCGGCGACCCACGGCCTGTACGCCAGCCCGACCGTGGTCAACAACGTCGGCACCATCGCCAGCGTGCCGTACATCGTGCTCGGTGGCGCGGACTGGTGGAAGACGATGGGCACGGAGAAGTCGTCCGGCCCGATGATCTACTCGCTGTCCGGCCGGATCGCGAACCCGGGCCAGTACGAGTGCTCGATGGGCATCACGCTGCGCGAGCTGATCGAGCTGGCCGGCGGGATGAAGCCGGGGCACAACCTGAAGTTCTGGACCCCGGGTGGCTCGTCGACGCCGCTGCTGACCGCCGAGCACCTGGACGTGCCGCTGGACTTCGAGGGGGTGGCGGGGGCCGGCTCGATCCTGGGCACCACCGCCACGCAGATCTTCTCCGACCAGGACTGCCCGGTGTACGCGACCTACCGGTGGCTGGAGTTCTACCACCACGAGTCGTGTGGCAAGTGCACCCCGTGCCGGGAGGGCAACTACTGGATGGTCCGGGTCTACCGGCGCATCCTGTCCGGCCAGGGCACCCACGAGGACCTGGACACCCTGCTCGACACCTGCGACAACATCCTCGGCCGCTCGTTCTGCGGTCTGGGTGACGGCGCGACCAGCTCGGTCACCTCGTCGCTGAAGTACTTCAAGCAGGACTACCTCGACTACATCGAGGGACGTACCGCTCCGAAGCTGTCGGAGAAGACCCTGGTAGGGGCGCACTGATGACCGACGTAGCCAAGCAGACCGAGACCGTCACGCTGACCATCGACGGCGTCGAGGTCACCGCCCCCAAGGGGGCGCTGCTGATCCGGGTCGCCGAGCAGCTGGGCACCGAGATCCCCCGCTTCTGCGACCACCCGCTGCTGGCCCCGGCCGGCGCCTGCCGGCAGTGCCTGGTGGAGGTGGAGGGCCAGCGCAAGCCGGTCGCCTCCTGCACCCAGACCGTCGCCGACGGCATGGTGGTGCGGACCCAGCTCACCTCGCCGGTCGCCAAGAAGGCCCAGGAGGGGGTGATGGAGCTGCTGCTCCTCAACCACCCCCTGGACTGCCCGATGTGTGACAAGGGCGGCGAGTGCCCGCTGCAGAACCAGGCGATGTCCACCGGCCGGACGGACTCGCGGTTCCACGAGCACAAGCGGGAGTACCCGAAGCCGCTGCCGATCAGCACCCAGGTGCTGCTCGACCGCGAGCGCTGCGTGCTCTGCCAGCGGTGCACCCGGTTCTCCGAGGAGATCGCCGGGGACAAGTTCATCGACCTGATGGGCCGATCCTCGCACGAGGAGATCAACATCTACCGGGACGAGGAGTACGGCGAGGAGGGCGACGAGGGGGACGTCCCGTTCAACTCGTACTTCTCCGGCAACACCGTGCAGATCTGCCCGGTGGGCGCGCTGACCGGCGCGCAGTACCGGTTCCGGGCCCGCCCGTTCGACCTGGTCTCCACGCCGAGCGTCTGCGAGCACTGCTCGGCCGGTTGCGCCCAGCGCACCGACTGGCGGCGCGGGAAGGTGCTGCGCCGGCTGGCCGGCGACGACCCGGCGGTGAACGAGGAGTGGAACTGCGACAAGGGCCGCTGGGGCTTCCAGTACACCCGCGCGTTCGACCGGCTCAGCACCCCGATGGTGCGCGACGAGAAGACCGGTGAGCTGCGCGAGGCGTCCTGGAGCGAGGCGCTGACCCGGGCCGCCGAGGGGCTGCGCGAGGCCCGTGACGGCGCGACCGGCACGGCGGTGCTGACCGGCGGCCGGCTCACCGTCGAGGACGCCTACGCGTACGCGAAGTTCTCCCGGATCGCACTGCACACGAACGACATCGACTTCCGGGCCCGCCCGGTCTCCCGCGAGGAGGCCGACTTCCTGGCCAGCAGCGTCGCCGGGGTCACCGACGTGACCTACACGGACGTGGAGAACGCGCCCGCCGTGGTGCTGGTCGGCCTGGAGCCGGAGGAGGAGTGCCCGATCCTCTTCCTGCGGCTGCGCAAGGCGTACCTGAAGAAGAAGCTCACGGTGTACGCGATCGCGCCGTTCGCGACGCGCGGCCTGGAGAAGCTCGGGGCGAAGCTCGCCCGCGTGGTGCCGGGCGAGGAGGCCGGCGTGCTGGCCGAGCACGCCACGGTGGCGGAGGCGCTGGGTAAGCCCGGCGCGATCCTGATCGTCGGCGAGCGGCTGGCCGAGGTGCCGGGCGGGCTGTCGGCGGCGGCGGACGTCGCCCGGCGTACCGGTGCCCGGCTGGTCTGGGTGCCGCGGCGCGCGGGTGACCGCGGCGCTGTAGACGCGGGCTGCCTGCCCAACCTGCTCCCCGGCGGCCGTGTGGTCACCGAGCCGGCCGCCCGCGCGGAGCTCGGCGAGGCGTGGGACATCCCGGCCGGGGTGATCCCGAGCCAGGCCGGCCGCGACACCGACGGCATCCTCACCGCCGCCGCGAACGGTCAGCTCGGCGCCCTGGTGGTGGCCGGTGTCGACCCGGCCGACCTGGCCGACCCGCGGCTGGCCGAGAAGGCCCTGGACGCGGTGCCGTTCCTGGTCAGCCTGGAACTGCGGATGAGCGCGGTGTCGCGCCGGGCCGACGTGGTCCTGCCGGTCGCGCCGGTGGTCGAGAAGGCCGGCAGCTTCCTGGACTGGGAGGGCCGGCTGCGCACGTTCGAGAAGGTGCTGGACACCGGCGCGATGACCGACGCCCGGATCCTGGACGCGATCGCCGCGCAGCTCGACGTGCGGCTGGGCACCGGCGACGTGCCGAGCATCCGCCGCGAGCTGGGCACGCTGCCGCGTACCCGGGTCGAGCGGCCGTCGGCGCCCTCGGTCGAGCCGGCCGCCGTCCGGCAGCCGGGCGCGGGCGAGGCCGTGCTGTCCACCTGGCACCAGCTCATCGACCTGGGCAGCCTCACCGACGGCGACGAGCACCTCGCCGGCACCGCCCGCCCGCCGGTGGTCCGGCTGGGCAAGGGCACCGCCGAGTCCCTCGGCGTGGCCGACGGCGACGCGGTCACCGTCGGCACCGACCGTGGCGCGGTCACGCTGCCGGCGGCGATCACCGAGATGCCGGACGGCGTCGTCTGGCTGCCGACCAACTCGCCCGGCTCCACCGTGCGGCGCAGCCTCGGCGCGACGTCCGGTTCGCTGGTGAAGGTCTCCGTCGGCGCCGCCGGCGGTTCGGCCGTCCCGGCGGGGCGGGTCGCGGCGGACGCCGCGGACCGGCCGGGCCCGCTGCTGAACACCGGGAGTGCACAGTGAGCGCGCGCAGGCAACGAGCGGAGCGAGTACGCCTCGCGGTCGCGAACGAAAGGTCGGTGCAGTGAATCTCTACCTCGCGGCGCAGGACCCGACGCTTGCCGACTTCGGCAAGGACCCGTGGTGGCTGGTCCTCGGCAAAATCCTCTTCGCGTTCGTCGTCGCCGTGGCGGCCACGCTGCTGGGCGTCTGGTTCGAGCGCCGGGTCGTGGGCCGGATGGCGGTGCGGCCCGGCCCCAACCAGGCCGGACCGTTCGGTCTGCTCCAGACGCTCGCCGACGGCGTGAAGCTGGCCTTCAAGGAGGACATCCTCCCGCGCAAGGCCGACAAGGTGGTCTACTTCTTCGCCCCGGTGATCTCCGTGGTCTGCGCGGTCACCGCGCTGTCGGTGATCCCGTTCGGGCCGATGGTGAGCATCTTCGGGCACCGCACGCCGCTGCAGGTCACCGACGTGTCGGTGGCGGTGCTGGTGGTGCTGGCCTTCTCCTCGCTGGCCGTGTACGGCATCGTGCTCGGCGGCTGGGCCAGCGGCTCCACCTACCCGCTGCTCGGTGGTCTGCGCTCCGCCGCCCAGCTGGTGTCCTACGAGGTCACCATGGGCCTGAGCGTGGTCGCGGTCTTCATGACCGCCGGCACCATGTCGACCAGCGGGATCGTCGCCGCGCAGGGCGACGGCACCCGGCTGAGCATCGGCGGCTTCGACCTCGCCGCCCCCGGCTGGTACGCGATCCTGCTGCTGCCCAGCTTCATCATGTTCTTCATCGCCATCGTCGGTGAGACCAACCGGGCGCCGTTCGACCTGCCCGAGGCGGAGTCGGAGCTGGTGGCCGGCTTCCAGACCGAGTACAGCTCGCTGAAGTTCGCGCTGTTCATGCTCAGCGAGTACGTCGCGATGGTGACCATGTCGGCGTTCACCGTGACGCTGTTCCTCGGCGGCTGGCACGCGCCGTGGCCGATCACGATCTGGTCGGGCGCCAACGAGGGCTGGTGGCCGATGCTGTGGTTCTTCGGCAAGGTCATCCTGCTGGTGTTCGTCTTCGTCTGGCTGCGCGGCACGCTGCCCCGGCTCCGCTACGACCAGTTCATGCGCTTCGGCTGGAAGGTGCTGCTGCCGCTGAACCTGGTCTGGATCATGGTGCTCGCCGGGCTGCGCTCGATCGAGGACTGGCAGGCCCGGGACCGGCTGCTCGTCACCGCCGTCGGCGCGGGCGTGCTGCTGCTGGTCACGCTCTTCTGGCCGAGCCGGAAGAAGGAGCTGAAGCCGTCGCCCCAGGAGCAGGCGGACAGCCGGCCGTACGGCAGCTTCCCGCTGCCGCCGATGGATCTTCAGGTTCCGCCGAGCCCGCGTACCAAGCGCGTGCTCGCCGAGCGGGAGCCGGCCAACGTGGTCGCCGGCCCGGACTCCAGGGAGGTGTGACGTGGGCGCGATCACCGGAACGTTCAAGGGCTTCGGTGTCACCTTCTCGCACATGTTCAAGAAGGTCGTCACCACCGACTACCCGTTCAAGCCGCCGGTCTCGGCGCCGCGCTACCACGGGCGGCACATCCTCAACCGGCACCCGGACGGGCTGGAGAAGTGCATCGGCTGCGAGCTGTGCGCCTGGGCCTGCCCGGCCGACGCGATCTACGTGGAGGGTGGCGACAACACCGAGGAGCAGCGCTTCTCCCCGGGTGAGCGGTACGCCAGCATCTACCAGATCAACTACGCCCGGTGCATCTTCTGCGGGCTCTGCATCGAGGCCTGCCCGACCCGTTCGCTCACCATGAGCAACGAGTACGAGCTGGCCCGGGACAACCGGCAGGACCTGATCTTCACCAAGGAGCAGCTGCTCGCGCCGCTGCTCGAAGGCATGGAGCAGCCGCCGCACCCGATGCGGCTGGGCGACAGCGAGAAGGACTACTACGTCGGCGCGCTGACCAACCCGGGCACCTCGGCCGGCGCCGAGCGCTCGCCGATGGGCCCCGGCCGGTACCAGGTGGAGGAGCACCCCGGCGTGACCTTCCCCGGCGCCGAGCAGGCCGAGCAGCGGTCCGCCGCCGCGGCGGGCAAGGGAGGCAAGGCATGACCTCGGCAACGGTGCTCGCCGCTGCGGGCCAGGTGTCCGGGGGTGAGGAGGTCACCTTCTGGATCCTCGCCCCGCTGGCCCTGCTCGGGGCGGTCGGCATGGTGTGGGCCCGCAACGCGGTGCACTCCGCGCTCTGGCTCGTGCTGACCATGCTCTGCCTGGGCGTGTTCTACGTGCTCCAGGCGGGGCCGTTCATCGGCATGGTGCAGATCATCGTCTACACCGGCGCGATCATGATGCTGTTCCTGTTCGTGCTGATGCTCGTCGGCCGGGACGCCTCCGACTCGCTCATCGAGACGCTGCGCGGCCAGCGGGTCGCCGCCGTCGTCCTCGGGCTCGGCTTCGCCGGCCTGGTGGGCAGCGGCCTGTACCGCGCGCTCGACGGCGTGCCGGCGGCCGGGCTCGACGAGGCGAACGCCGAGGGCAACGTGCAGGGCATCGCCCGGCTGCTGTTCACCAAGTACGTCTTCGCCTTCGAGCTGACCTCGGCGCTGCTGATCACCGCCGCGGTGGGCGCGATGGTGCTGGCACACGTCGAGCGGCGCAAGGCGGACCGGATGGACCAGATCGCCACCATGAAGGCGCGGTTCCGCCCCGGCAACTACCCCGGCCCGAAGCCCGGCCCGGGTGTCTACGCCACCTCCTCCTCGGTGGCCACCCCGGCCCGCCTGCCCGACGGCCGGCTGACCGACCGCAGCATCCCGGAGATCCTGCCGGTGCGCGAGCTGACGGCCGAGGAGACCGCACCGAAGGGGACGGACAAATGACCCCGGACTACTACCTGATCCTCGCGGCGGTGCTGTTCACCATCGGCGCCGTCGGCGTGCTGGTCCGGCGCAACGCGATCGTGCTGTTCATGTGCATCGAGCTGATGCTCAACGCGGCCAACCTGACCCTGGTCACGTTCAGCCGGATCAACGGCGACCTGAACGGCCAGATCATGGCGTTCTTCGTGATGGTGGTCGCGGCGGCCGAGGTCGTGGTCGGTCTCGCGATCATCATGGCGATCTTCCGTACCCGGCGCTCGGCGAGCGTCGACGACGCCAACCTGCTGAAGTACTGAGGGGCTCGTGGTGGAACAGATTCTGACGATCGCCCAGTCTGAGCCAGCCGAGGCCGTCACCTTCGCCACGGCGGACGGGATGCTGGGCTCGGTCTGGCTTCTGGTGGCGATCCCGCTGGTCAGCGCGGCGATCCTGCTGCTGCTCGGCAAGCGGGCCGACCGCTGGGGCCACTGGCTCGGCGTGGGCGCCATCGGCGCCGCCTTCCTGCTCGGTCTCACCTACTTCTTCCAGCTTCGCGGCCTGGAGAACAAGCAGGTCGAGCTGAGCCTCTGGGACTTCATGGCGGTCGGCAACCTGAGGGTGGACTTCGGTCTGCTCTTCGACCCGCTGGCCGCGGTCTTCGTCCTGCTGATCACCGGGGTGGGTTTCCTGATCCACCTCTACGCCGTGGAGTACATGGCGCACGACGCGGGCCGGCGACTGTTCTTCGCGTACTTCAACCTGTTCGTCGCCGCGATGTTGCTGCTGGTGCTCGGCAACAACTACGTGATGCTCTACTTCGGCTGGGAGGGCGTCGGTCTGGCGTCGTACCTGCTGATCTCCTTCTGGTACGGCCGGCCGAGCGCGGCCACCGCCGGCAAGAAGGCGTTCCTGATGAACCGGGTCGGCGACGCCGGCCTGGCCATCGGCATCTTCATCATGTTCGCCATGCTCGGCACCACCCAGTACGACGAGGTGTTCAACGGGGTCGGCTCGATGACCTCGACCACCGTGCTGGTGCTCGGTCTGCTCCTGCTGCTCGGCGCGGCCGGCAAGTCCGGCCAGTTCCCGCTGCAGGCGTGGTTGCCGGACGCGATGGAGGGCCCGACCCCGGTGTCCGCGCTCATCCACGCGGCCACCATGGTCACCGCGGGCGTCTACCTGATCGCCCGCTCCAACGCGATCTTCTCGGCCAACGAGACGCTGCAGCTCGTGGTGGTCAGCGTCGGCGCGCTCACGCTGCTGATGGGCTGCATCATCGGCGCGGCCAAGGACGACATCAAGCGGGTGCTGGCCTGGTCGACGGTCAGCCAGATCGGCTACATGTTCCTCGGCGTCGGGCTCGGCGGCGGAGCGTACGCGCTGGCCATCGTGCACCTGCTGGCGCACGGCTTCTTCAAGGCCAACATGTTCCTCGGCGCCGGCTCGGTCATGCACGGCATGAACGACCAGGTGGACATCCGCCGCTTCGGCGGGCTGTCGAAGTACATGAAGGTCACCTGGCTGACGTTCATGATGGGCTGGCTCGCCATCATCGGCATGTTCCCGTTCTCCGGCTACTTCTCCAAGGAGCCGATCATCGTGGCCGCGTTCGAGCGGGAGGGCTGGACGGCCTGGCTGTTCGGCATGGCCGCGCTGCTCGGCGCCGGGCTCACCGCGTTCTACATGACGCGGCTGTTCGTGCTCACGTTTCACGGCCCGAAGCGCTGGACCGAGGACATCGAGCACCCGCACGAGTCGCCGAAGCTGATGACGATCCCGCTGATCCTGCTGGCGATCGGCTCGGTCGGCGCGGGCTTCCTGCTCGCCACCTCCGTGCCGGACTGGCTCACCGCCACCAACGGGCTCGGCGGCGAGAGCGGGGAGCACGCGCCGGTGCTGGCGCACTGGCTGCTCACCGCGCTGTCGCTGCTGGTCACCGTGCTGGGCGCCGGGCTGGCCTGGTTCCTGTTCCGGGGCGGTACGGCCACCGAGCCGCAGCCGGCCGGCGTGGTGGTCACCGCCGCGCGCCGGAACCTCTACACGGACGCCTTCAACGAGGCGGTCTTCGAGAAGCCGGGCATCTTCCTCACCCGGGCGCTGGTGTTCCTCGACAACCGGGGCGTGGACGGGCTGGTCAACGGCCTGGCCGCCGCCGTGGGCGGAGGCTCGGGCCGGCTCCGGCGGCTGCAGACCGGCTTCGTGCGGTCGTACGCGACCTCGATCCTGACCGGCGCGCTCCTCGTGGTCGCGGCGTTCCTGGCGGTGCAGGCGGGGTGGCTGGCGTGATCGACCTCAACGCGGCCGCCCCCGCCGGCGGGCCACGCAGTCACGACGGAGGTAAGGCCGAATAATGTCCAACTTCCCGTTCCTCTCGGTGCTGACCGTGGCGCCGCTGGTCGGCGCCCTGGTGGTGGCGCTGCTGCCACGCAGCCGTCCGGACCTGGCCAAGCTGGTGGCGTTCGGCTGGTCGCTGCTGGTGCTGGTGCTCTCGGTGGTGATGTGGTTCGCCTTCTCCGCCGGTGGTGACCGGTTCCAGTTCCGCGAGTCGTACCCGTGGATCCCGAACTGGGGCGTGAACTTCACCTTCGAGGTGGACGGCATCGCGCTGGTCATGCTGATGCTGATCGCGATCCTGGTGCCGCTGGTGATCCTGGCGTCCTGGCACGACGCCGAGGCGTCGAAGCGCTCGGTGCCCGCCTACTTCGCGCTGCTGCTCGTCCTCGAGTGCACGATGATCGGCGTCTTCGCCGCCGCCGACGTCTTCCTGTTCTACGTGTTCTTCGAGGTCATGCTGGTGCCGATGTACTTCCTGATCGGCAGCTACGGCGGCCACCAGCGGCAGTACGCGGCGGTGAAGTTCTTCCTCTACTCGCTGGTCGGCGGTCTGTTCATGCTGGCCGCGGTGATCGGCCTCTGGGTGGTCGGCGGGAAGACCTTCGACTGGCAGGCGCTGAGCCAGGCGGAGTTCGCCACCGACACGGCCCGCTGGCTGTTCCTCGGCTTCTTCGTCGCCTTCGCGATCAAGGCGCCGTTCTTCCCGTTCCACACCTGGCTGCCGGACGCCGGTGGCGCGGCCCCGGCCGGCGCCGCCGCGCTGCTGGTCGGCGTGCTGGACAAGGTCGGAACGTTCGGCATCCTGCGCTACTGCCTCCCGCTGTTCCCGGAGGCGTCGCGGTGGTTCGCGCCGTGGGCGCTGGCGCTGGGTGTCATCGGCATCATCTACGCCGCGCTGCTGGCGGTCGGCCAGAACGACCTGAAGCGGCTGGTGTCGTACACCTCGATCGCGCACTTCGGGTTCATCGGCATCGGCATCTTCGCCTTCACCACCCAGGCCGGCACCGGCGCGGTGCTCTACATGCTCAACCACGGCCTGGCCACCGGCCTGCTGTTCCTGGTGGTCGGCATGCTGATCGCCCGGCGCGGCTCGGCCCTGATCAGCGACTTCGGCGGCGCGGGCAAGCTCGTGCCGGTGCTGGCCGGCGTGCTGTTCTTCGCCGGTCTGGCCTCGCTGGCGCTGCCCGGCACGGCGCCGTTCGTCTCCGAGTTCCTGGTGCTGATCGGCACGTTCACCGTCAACAAGCCGGTCGCGGTGATCGCCACGCTCGGCATCATCCTGGCGGCGGCGTACGTGCTGTGGATGGTGCAGCGCACCACGCAGGGCACGCTGAACCCGGCGCTGACCGAGGTCGAGGGCATGCGCCGGGACCTCACGCTGCGCGAGAAGGTCGTCGTCGCGCCGCTGATCGCGCTGATCGTGCTGCTCGGCTTCTACCCGAAGCCGGTCACCGATGTCATCAACCCCGCCGTCCAGGCGACCATGCAGGACGTCGGCAAGTCCGATCCCGCCCCTGAGGTCGGCAGCGTCCAGGAGGCCGCGAAGTGAGTGAACTGAAGCTGCCGTCGATCGACTACGCGGCGCTCGCTCCGATCCTGATCATGCTGGGCGCGGCCCTGGTCGGGATCCTGGTCGAGGCGTTCGTGCCGCGTCGGCTGCGCAACGCGGTGCAGCTCGGGCTCGCCCTGGTGGCGATGCTCGCGGCGATCGTGATGGTGATCCTGAACGCGGACGCCCGGCTGATCACCATCGGCGGGGCCATCGCGGTCGACGGGCCCACGCTGTTCCTCCAGGGCGCGATCCTGGTCCTGGCCGTCATGGCGCTGCTGCTCGTCGGCGAGCGCACGGTGGAGCGGGGCGGCGCGTTCGTGGCGCACGCCGCGGTCACCGCCGAGTCGGCCGAGGACCGCCGGCAGGCCGAGGGCGTCGGTGGCGCCACCGAGGTCTACCCGCTGATGTCGTTCGCGATCGCCGGCATGCTGATCTTCGTGGCGGCGAACGACCTGCTGACCATGTTCATCGCGCTCGAGGTCTTCTCGCTGCCGCTCTACCTGCTCTGCGCGCTGGCCCGCCGCCGGCGTCTGCTGAGCCAGGAGGCGGCGCTGAAGTACTTCATGCTCGGCGCGTACGCCTCGGCGTTCTTCCTGTTCGGTGTCGCCCTGATCTACGGCTTCACCTCCGGCATCCCGGGCCGTGGGGCCGGCGTCGACTTCGCCACCGTGCACGCGGCGGTCACCGACTCCTCGTCCAGCCCGGTGCTGCTCTTCGCCGGCATGGCGCTGCTCGCCATCGGCCTGCTGTTCAAGGCCGCCGCCGCGCCGTTCCACGTCTGGACGCCGGACGTCTACCAGGGCGCGCCGACCCCGGTCACCGGCTTCATGGCCGCCTGCACCAAGGTCGCCGCGTTCGGCGCGCTGCTGCGCGTCTTCCACGTGGCGTTCGCCGGGGCGTCCTGGGACTTCACCCCGGTGCTCGGCGCGATCGCGGTGCTGACCATGCTGGTCGGCGCGGTGCTCGCGGTCACCCAGACGGACATCAAGCGCCTGCTTGCGTACTCGTCCATCGCGAACGCCGGTTACCTGCTGGTCGGTGTGCTGGCGCCGAGCCGCGAAGGGCTCTCCGGCACGATGTTCTACCTGGCCGCGTACGGCTTCTCGGTGCTCGCCGCGTTCGCCGTGGTGACGCTGGTGCGCGACGCCGACGGGGAGGCCACCCACCTGTCCCGTTGGGCCGGGCTGGGCCGCCGCTCGCCGTTCTTCGCGGCGATCTTCACGTTCATCCTGCTGGCCTTCGCCGGCATCCCGCTGACCAGCGGCTTCACCAGCAAGTTCGCGGTCTTCGGCCCGGCCCTGGAGGCGAACCAGGCGTGGCTGGTGATCGCCGGTGTGCTGACCAGCATGGTGCTGGCCTTCCCGTACCTGCGGGTCGTGGTGATGATGTGGCTGTCCGAGCCGGGCGAGTCCACCCCGACGGTGACCGTGCCGGGCGCGCTCACCTCGGCGGCGCTGGTCATCGGCGTGGTGGCCACGCTGGCGTTGGGTGTGGTCCCCGGTCCGCTGCTCGACCTGACCACCGGTGCTGCCGAATTCGTCAGATGACCGACGTGATCCCACCGGGGGCCGGTACGCCGTGGCGTGCCGGCCCCCGGCCCGTATCCCCCTCGACGAGCAGGTCGAACGGGTGTGGCATGGTTGAGGACGTGGCGAATCCGGCTGGCGAGCGTTCAGGTCAGTTCGGCGCGCTCGGCCTGCACCTCGCGGACCCGCGCGTCGAAGCCTCGGTGCTGGGCGTGCTCGACCGGGTCGAGACGAGCCTGCGGGCGAGCGTGGCGAGCGCTGACCCGCTGGTGACCGAGGCGTCCCGGCACCTGGTCGAGGCCGGCGGCAAGCGGTTCCGCCCGCTGCTGGTGGCGCTGAGCGCCCAGTTCGGCGACCCGGAGGCCGCGCAGGTCGTCCCGGCCGCCGTGGTGATGGAACTCACCCACCTGGCGACGCTCTACCACGACGACGTGATGGACGAGGCCGCCGTGCGGCGGGGCGCGCCGAGCGCCAACTCCCGCTGGACCAACTCGGTGGCCATCCTGGTCGGCGACTACCTCTTCGCCCGGGCCGCGGACATCGCCGCCGAACTGGGCACGGAGGCGGTACGCCTGCAGGCGCGCACGTTCGCTCGGCTGGTGCACGGCCAGATCGCCGAGACGGTCGGCCCACGCGACGACGACCCGGTCGCGCACTACCTGCACGTGATCGCCGAGAAGACCGGTTCGCTGATCGCCACGTCGGCCCGCTTCGGCGGCATGTTCGGCGGCGCGTCGCCCGAGCACATCGAGGCGCTCGCCGGGTACGGCGAGATCATCGGCGTCGCGTTCCAGCTCTCCGACGACCTGCTGGACATCTCCAGCGAGTCGATCCAGTCCGGCAAGACGCCCGGCACCGACCTGCGCGAGGGCGTGCCCACCCTGCCGGTGCTCTACGCGCTGGCCTCGGACGACGCGGACGCGGCGAGCGTACGGCTGCGGGAGATCCTGGCCACCGGCCCGCTGGTGGACGACGCGCTGCACGCCGAGGCGCTCGGCCTGCTGCGGGAGTCCCCGGCGCTCAAGCGGGCCCGGGAGACGGTACGCAGCTACGCCGAGGACGCGCGGGCCCGGCTGGCCCCGCTGCCCGAGAGCCCGGCGCGCCGCGCGCTGGAGTCCCTCTGCGACTACATCGCCGACCGCACCAGCTGACCCCCGCACCCAGGGCGAGGGCGGTCAGCCGAGCGCGGGGGCGCGGCGGAGCAGGCGGGCGCCGAGCAGCATCAGCACGGCGGCCACGAGCATGGCTGCCGCCGCCGTCAGCCACATCGCCGGGTAGCCGGCCGCGCCGGCCAGCGCGCCCAGGCCGAGCGGGCCCAGGCAGCCGCCCGCGTACACGCCGGTCTGGGTGATCGAGGTGGCGGCGGCCGGGGCCTGCGGGTGCAGCCGGACCACCGCGAAGTTCATCAGCCCGGGCCAGGCCCAGCCGAGCCCGAAGCCGAGCACCACGCCCGCGACCAGCGGCGCGGAGCCGGCCACCGCGAGCAGGATCAGGCCGACCGACCCGGTCAGCAGCATCCCGGCGATCAGCCCGACGTGCCCGTCGGCGCGCCGGTCGGCGAGCCAGCCGACGCCCACCCGGGCCAGCACGCACACCGCGCTGCCGAGCGTGAGCGTCAGGCCGGCCAGGCCGGGGGAGAGACCCCGCGTCGCCGCCGAGTCGACCAGGAACGTGCCCAGCGCGTTCGCCGCGGCTGCCGCCAGCGTCGCGGCCAGCCCGATGACCACGAGCGGGGCGGTGCCGCCGTAGCGGCCCCCGGAGGCGGCCCGGGCGTGCCGGTCCCGTCCGGTCCGGGGTACGGCCGGCAGCGCGGCCAGCGCCGCCCCGGCGGCGACCACGAAGGCCCAGCGCCAGCCGGCGGTGAGCGCGACGGTGGGGACCGCCACGCCGGCCAGCAGCGTCGCGACCGGGATGGCGGCCTGCTTCACGCCGAACGAGAGCCCCTGCCGGTGGGCGGGCACGTGCTCGGCGAGCGCGGCGTTGCTGGCGAGCTGTCCGAGGGCGTTGGCGGCGGCGCTGAGCGCCAGCAGCGTCACCAGCATCGGGTACGACCGGGCCAGCCCGGCCACGGCGAGCAGGGAGGCGGCGGAGAGCAGGATGCCGGCGCGGGCGACGGTGGCCGGGCCGTACCGCTCGACCAGGGCCCCGGAGGGCACCGAGGCGAGCGCGCTCACGCCGAAGTAGATCGAGACGGCCAGGCCCAGGCCGGCCGGGCTGAACCGGAGTTCGTCGCCGAGCTGCACGGCGAGCCCGCCGACGAGGAAGACGGGCAGGACGCACACGATCGTGGTGACGGTGGCGCCGGCGCCCGCCCGGACCGCCCGCCGGGCCGACGCGGGTGCGTCTTGCGAAACTGTTTCAGTCATTGCGAGCACACCCTACGCCCGCACGTTTTGGCTGCTCATCGTGTCCGTCGACCTACCGTCTGTGTCCGGTGATCTGGCATCCTCCATCCGAACAGGCATTTCGCACTCGGCCGGTTTTTCATATGGTGTAAGTCCCCGGCGGCGGAGGTGGTTGTGCGCGACCCCTTGGCGGAACCCTCGGACCTGATCCGCAGCGTGTCCCGCGCGCTTCGAGTGCTCGAGTCGGTCGGCCGTGCGCCGAGAGGGCTCACCGTGAAGCAGATCGCCCGGCGTTGCGAGTTGACAGTCGCCACGACCTACCACCTTGTCCGCACGCTCGCGTACGAGGGCTACGTGATCCGGCGCGAGGACGGGACGTACATCGTGGGGTTGGAGGTGGCCGACCGCTACCGCGAGCTGGTCACCGCGTTCCGCGGGCCGCCCGCGGTCGGCGAGGCGCTGCGCCGCGCGGCGTCGGACACCGGCTGGAGCCACTACCTCGGCCGTTTCATCGGCGGGCAGGTGGCGGTGACCGCCTCCGCCGAGGGGCCACGCTCGCCCTTCCTGGAAGACCTGGTGCCGGGCTTCGACGAGGGCGCCCACGCCACCGCGCTCGGCAAGAGCCTGCTCGCCACGCTCACCACCGAACAGCGCTTCCGCTACCTGCGCGAGTACGGCATGCGCCCGTTCACCACCGCCACCCTCACCACCGTGGAGGCGTTCGAGGCCGACCTGGCCGCCGGTGACCGGCGCGGCATGCAACTGGAACTCGGGCAGTTCCGGCAGGGCGTGGCGTGCGCGGCGGTGCTCGTCGCCCCGGACAAGGACATCGAGCGCCGGGTGGTGCTGGCGTGCGCGCTGCCGGCCGGCGAGATGATGACCTCGGCCCGGGTGGTCCGCGCGAAGCTGCTCACCGCCGCCAGGTCGATCGCCGACGGCATCGCCTCCGAGAACTGACGAAGGGCCGCCGACCTGGTGGGTCGACGGCCCCTCGCGGAGCGGACCAGCGCCGGACCGCTCCCGGGGTGGGTCAGCTGCCGACCGGGCCGCCGTCGAGGCGCCAGGTGACCACCACGCCGGGCTTGGCGAAGTCGCCGTCCGGCCAGGTGGAGGCCGGGTTCTCCACCGACGCGCCGGTCACCTCGCCCGGGTGCTGCACCGCCACGAAGACCGAGCGGTTGTCACCGGTGATGAACGGGCCGCAGGTCTCCGCGCCGAGCGGCACGGTGAGGAACTGCTTCAGGTGGCCCCGCTCCGGGCCCTCCACGGCGGTGGCGAACAGGCCGTCGTTGCTGCCCAGCGCGTTGCCGTCGGTCGAGATCCACAGGTTGCCGGTGGCGTCGAAGGCGACGTTGTCCGGGCAGGAGATCGGCGAGACCCTGGTCTTGTCGTACCCGGCGAAGTACGTCGAGGCGTCGGCCGGGTCGCCGCAGACGATCGGCAGCGACCAGGCGAAGGTCTCGGCCGTGTTGTCGCCGCGGTCCTCGACCAGCTCCAGGATCTGCCCGTGCCGGTTGCTGTTGCGCGGGTTCGCCTCGTCGGCCGGGGCCTTGCCCGCCTTGCCGCGGTCGCTGTTGTTCGTCAGCGCCACGTACACCTTGCCGGTGAGCAGGCTCGGCTCGACGTCCTCGGGGCGGTCCATCTTCGTCGCGCCGACCTTGTCCCCGGCCAGCCGGGTGAACGTGAGCACGTCGGCGGCGGTCATGCCGTCGACGTACGAGCGGTTGCCGCTGACCAGCTTGATCCAGCGGCCCCGGCCGCCGAAACCGCCGTCGGCCGGGAGCTTGCCGGAACCGTCGATCTCGGCGGCCGGGCTGTCCCCCTCGATCCTGGCGACGTAGAGCGTGCCCGACTCCAGCAGCGTCAGGTTGTGCCGCCGGGCCACCGAGGACTTGCCCGGCATGAACTTCTTGTCCGACACGAACTTGTAGAGGTAGTCGAAGCGCTCGTCGTCGCCCATGTACGCGACCACGCGGCCGTCGCGCGCCACGATGACGTTCGCGCCCTCGTGCTTGAACCGGCCCAGCGCGGTGTGCTTGCGCGGCTTGGACTGCGGGTCGAACGGGTCGATCTCGACGACCCAGCCGAACCGGTTCGCCTCGTTGGGGTGCCGGGCCAGGTCGAAGCGCTCGTCCGCCCGGTCCCACTTGCGGCTGCCGCTCGGGTAGCGCACGTCGGTCGGGATGCCGTAGCGGGTCAGCTTCGCCTTCTGCTCCTCGGCCACCGCGTCGCCGCCGACGAAGTACTGGTTGAAGTTCTCCTCGCCGGAGAGCACAGTGCCCCACGGGGTGACGCCGCCGGCGCAGTTGTTGAGCGTGCCGACGACGGTCCGGCCCTTCGGGTCGGCGGCGGTACGCAGCCACGCCGACCCGGCCGCCGGGCCGGTCATCTCGAACTTCGTCGCCAGCGCCGTGACCCGGCGGTTGTACTCGCGCCGACCGCGCCGGACCGGCTGCCACTGCCCGGTGTTCTCCACCCGCTCCAGCTCGACCACTGACATGCCGTGCGCGGCCATCGCCACCCGCACCTGCTCCACGGTCAGCGCGTCCTGGCTGGTGAAGCCGGGGAACATGAGGTCCTCGTTTGTGTACTCGTGGTTCACCACGAGCAGCGCGCGCCGACGGTCGATCGGCAGCACGCCGACGAAGTCGTTGTTGTAGCCGAACTGCTTGGACTGGGCGGCGGCGGTCTGCCGGCCCAGGTTGAACGCGGGCGCGCCGGGCACGACCTCGTCACCCCAGCGGATCACCACCGAGTGGTCGTACCCGTTCGGCACGACGAGCGTGTCGAGCTTGTTCGGCGGGATCGGCTTGAACGTCAGCGCGCCGCTGCCGGGACGCCCCGGGCCGGTGGCGGCCACCCCGCCCTCGCCGGGCACCGGCGGAGCGGCGGGGGCGGCGGCCGCCGGGGACCCGGCCAGCGCGCCCGCCGCGGCGCCGCCGAAGCCGAGCACCAGCGCGCCGACCGCGCCGGCCCGGACCACGCCGCGCCGGGAGATCTCGGTGTCGACCACGTCCCCGAAGTACGGGTTGTCGGTCGGGTTGGGCACCGGGTGGTCGCAGGCGTTGCCGCACCGGTACAGACAGGTCATCGCGTCGCGGCTGCCGTGGCGGGTGCCACCGAGCAGCGGAAGCAGGCGAGGCCGGTCGCTCATGAGGTGGAGCCTCCAGATCGGACGAGGGGGAAGGCGCACGGGCGAGGGAGCCCGCGCTCACCCGCCGGACGCTGCCAGGGCACCGTGAGCGGCGGTCGGCCCGCAGCTGAACCGGACGTGAACAGCTCCGTCGTGACCTGCGGCTGAACCGTTCGGCGACACGGCACGTATGGAAGGGCGTACACATCGCCGGTCTCCCCGCCGCCGGAAGCGAGGTACCGCCATCAGCGACCACGACGCCCAACTGCTGCGCGCGCTGCACGACGAGCATGCCGACGCGCTGTACGCGCACGCCCTGCGGCTGGTCAACGGCGATCGGCCCCGCGCCGAGGACCTGGTGCAGGAGACGCTGCTGCGCGCCTGGCGGCACCCCGAGTCGCTGGACCCGCGACGCGGCTCGGTACGCGCCTGGCTGTTCACCACGGCGCGGAACCTGGCCATCGACGCCTGGCGGCGGCGCTCGGCCCGGGTCGGCGAGGTGTACACGGACGAACTGCCGGAGACCGCCGAGACGGTCGACGAGACGGAGCGCGCGGTGGAGGCGTGGACCGTGGCCGAGGCGCTCAACCGGCTCAGCCCGACCCATCGGGAAGTGCTCGTCGAGTGCTTCTACCAGGGGCGTTCGGTGGCGGAGGCGGCGGCGCGGCTGGGCGTACCGCCCGGCACGGTGAAGTCGCGTACCCACTACGCGCTGCGCTCACTACGGTTGGCGCTGGCCGAGATGGGGGTGACCGGATGACACGCTGCGAGTTCGCTCACGACGACGGGGCGTACGTGCTTGGTGCCCTCGCCCCGGCGGACCGGGTCGCCTACGAGCGGCACCTGGCCGGCTGCGCCCAGTGCCGGGAGGCGGTGGCCGAGATCGCCGTGCTGCCCGGCCTGCTGGGCCGGCTCGACCCGGCCGGCCTGGAGCAGTTCCTGGAGGTCGGGCCGGAGACGTCGCGGGTGCCCGCGCTGCTCGACGCCGCGCGGGAGCGCAAGCGCCGCGAGCGGTCCCGCTCCCGCCGCCGGTACGCGCTGACCGCGCTCGCCGCCGCCGCGCTCGCGGTGCTGGCCGGCGTCGGGGTGGCGCTGGTCCAGCCGCCGGCTGAGCCGTCCACGCCGCAGGTGGCGTTGACCTCCATGCGGCCGGTGGCCGGGACGGTGCCGGTGCACGCCGAGGTGGGGCTGACCGAGACGCCGTGGGGCACCGAGGTCACCATGCACTGCGGCTACGACAGGCGGGCCGGGCACCGGGAGGCGTACACGTTCCGGCTGGTGGCGCACGGCCCGGACGGCGCGACGGAGCAGATCGGCTCCTGGCTCGCCGCCCCCGGCGACGACCTGCGGTTCTCCGGGGTAACCCGGTTCACCAAGGGTGAACTGGTCCGCCTGGAACTCCTCCGAGGCGCCAATTCCCCCGTCCTGGCTTACGACTTCCGCTGACCGCCGTCCCCTCCCCGTTGATCTTGCAGTTGCGGCCCTCGGCGCGGGTGATTGGTCCCTTTCGCCGGGGCGGTAAGTGCAAGATCAACGGGACGGGGTGGGTGCGGCGGCCGGGGTGGGGGTGCGGGTGGCCTGGCGGGTGCGGTGGGAGTGGCGCAGGGCGTCGGCGGTGAAGACCATCAGGGCCAGCCACACCAGCGCGAAGCCGGCCAGCCGGACCGGGGGCATCGGCTCGTGGAAGATCAGCACGCCGCAGCCGAGCTGGAGGATCGGGGCCAGATATTGCAGCATGCCGACAGTGGACAGCGGCAGCCGGTTCGCCGCCCCGGCGAACAGCAGCAGCGGGATCGCGGTGGCGGCGCCGGCCAGCACCAGCAGCGCGGTGTGCCCGGCCGAGACGTGCCCGAACGTCGAGTCGCCGCGCGCCGACAGCCAGCCCAGGTACGCCAGCGCGGGCAGCGCCAGCACCGCCGACTCCACGAACAGCCCTTCCGTGGCGGGCAGCGCGAGGCGCTTCTTGACCAGGCCGTACCCGGCGAAGCTGAACGCCAGCGTGAGCGCCAGCCAGGGCAGCCGGCCGTAGTCGACGGCGAGCACCGCCACCGCGAGCCCGCCGACGCCGAGCGCCGCCCACTGCGCCGGGCGCAGCCGTTCGCGCAGCAGAAAGACGCCGAACAGCACCGACACCAGCGGGTTGATGAAGTACCCGAGCGCCGTCTCCACCACCCGGTCGGAGTTCACGCCGTAGATGTACGTGCCCCAGTTGACGGCGATCAGCGCGGCCGCGAGCCCGATGCCGGCGATGGCCCGCGGCCGCCCGGCCAGCCTGCGCAGGAAACCGGCGTGCCGCGTGGCGGCCAGCAGCAACGCCACGAACGCCACCGACCAGAGGATCCGGTGCGCGAGGATCTCCATCGGCCCGGCCGGGCGCAGCAGCTTCAGGTAGATCGGGAAGAAACCCCAGATCAGGTACGCGCCGACGCCGTACAGGTAGCCGAGCCGGAGCTGGTTCACCGCTCCACCGTAAGTGGTGGATCTGTCTGCTGATCCTTATCGGTGACCGGCGTCACCCGCTGATCCAGCTCCATCCACCGATCCGGCGCGACCGGGCGGAAGCCGAGCTTCGCGTAGACCCCGTGCGCGTCGAGCGTCGCCAGCAGGATCCGGCGTACGCCCAGCTCGGCCAAGTGGTCGCGGACCGCGCCGGCCAGCCAGGTGCCCAGCCCGCGACCGCGCTCGGCCGGGTCGACGTAGACGTCGCAGAGCCAGGCGAACGTGGCGCGGTCGGTGACCACCCGGGCGACAGCGACCTGCCGGCCGTCACCGGGGCGGTAGACGCCGAAGCCGATCGAGCCGGCGAACGAGCGCGCGACCGTCTCCCGCTCCCGCCCCCGCGCCCAGTAGGCGTCGCCGGCGAGCCAGGCGTGCACCCGGTCCAGGTCGATCCGGTCCGGGTCGGTGCTGATCTGGTAGCCGTCCGCGCGGGTCACAGTGAACACCCGCCGACGCTAGCGCCGACACCCGGGCCGCTCGCCAGCCAATTCCCTCCTGGTGGCCCCGGCCGGTCGCCGTCGCGCCGGGCCGGGGCCGGGGGTGTCAGTCGCGGTCGAGGACGGCGCCCAGGATCCAGGTGACGATGCCGACGAACAGCGCGCCCAGCACCGCCTCCGGCCAGAACCCGTCCACGTGGAAGGGCAACCCGGCCTCACCGGCGATCCAACTGGTGAGCAGGAAGAGCAGGCCGTTCACCACGAGCGCGATCAAACCGAGGGTGAGCAGGTAGAAGCCGCAACCCACGGTCTTGATGATCGGCTGGAGCACCGCGTTGACCACTCCGAAGATCACCGCGACGAGAACCAGCGTGATCACGGTCTCGGTGGCCGACCCGGAGTCCAGCGAGATGCCGGGGATGAGCAGCGTGGCGAGCCAGAACGCCACTGCCGTCGAGCCCACACGAATCAGAAGACCCTTCAGGAAATCCATGGCCGGGATCGTGCCACGGACGTACCACCAGGGAAAGCAGCGTGACGCCCCCGCGCGCCTCAGCGTCGCGCCGGGCGACCGACCAGTTGCGACTCCACAGGCGTCGGTGAGAGCAGCGCCCACCGCAGGGCCCGCCGGTTGACCACCGCCACCATGTCGTCGCGGATGCGGGTCAACCAGTCGGCGGATCCGCCGAGCCCGAGCGCCGCTCCGGCCAGCGCCGCCTCGTCCGGGTCGAGTGGCTGCAGGATCGCCAGGTCGGCGCGGGCCAGCGTCGCCGTGTCGGCCGCGGTCAGCTCGTCGCGGACCACGAGCACGGACTGCCAGGCCGCGTCCGGCCCGGCCTCCGGCGGCACCGGGCCGACGTCGACCACCACCAGCAGCGGGCACAGCGGTGAGGCGGGCGCGCCGCCGGGCGGACGCCCCGGCGGAAGCAGCGGTACGCCGCCACCGAGCGTCCCGACGCCGCGGACGAACGGCTCCCAGGCCCGGGGACGGCCGGTCTGCACCGCCACCCGGGCACCCAGCGCCAGCGCCCGCAGCACGAGCAGTTGAGCGGCCGGCACACCGCCGATCAGCAGCACCCGTGTCGGGGCGGGCCGGAACAGGCGCACGGTGAGCGCGGCGCCGTGGCGGTTGGCGCCCACCATCAGGCCGGCGGTGGCCGGGGGCAGTTCCAGTGCGGGCGGCGGCGACCCGGACCCACCGGTCACCCCGAGCGGCAGCGTGGCGGCGAGCCCGGCCAGGTGCTCCCCGTCGAGCCGGCGCAGCTCCCCGCCGACGTCACCGGCGACGCGCCGAAGCGTCCGATCCACCGCCGACAACTCGTCCGCGCTGCCGGCGGCGACCCGCACCGCCAGCTCGGCCGGGGCCGGATTCGTCCCGGCGCGGGGTCCGACCGTCAGCGCGACGGTGGTGGCGGTGGCGGGCACCGCGAGCAGCCGGGTGACCAGCCCCGGGGAGGGCTCGCCCCGCGGATCGGGCCACCGGCGCAGTCGCCAGGTGGCCTGCGCCAGCCCGCCCACGGTGAGCAGCGGCCACGTCTCCCGGACCGGGGCGCCGGGCTCGTGATGGGCCAGCTCTGCGATCACCCGCAGCGCCGCGTCCCCGCCGAGCGGCCGGGCGGTGAGCGGCCCGAGCCGGCGGACGATCCGCCGCAGCGTGCCGGAGAGCGCCCGCAGCAACTCCTCGTCCGGCCAGCCGTCCGCCCGCAACACCTGGACGGCCAGGACCGCGCGCGTCCGCCCCGGCACCCGGCCGTCGGTGAGCTGCCGGTAGGACGTCCCGGCGGGACCGCCCGCGACGGCCGGCACGGGCGCGGGGGAGGACGAGAAGACGAGCTGCAACCGGACCGCTGGGGCGTCCGGGCCGCTCGGCGGGAGCAGGTCGGACGGTACGGGCAGCCGGCGCGCGTGGTCACCGAGCAGGTCGTCCGGGTCGCCGAGTTCCAGCAGCGCGGTCAGGCCGGCGGCGTCGTGCAGCACCGCGGCCGGACCGCCGGCCAGCTCGGTGGAGCCGGCCACCGCCCCCGGCCGGACCAGTTCCAGCAGCGCCGCCGGGTCGGCGGCCGACGGCAGGGCGCGGCGCCGGGTCAGGTACGCGACGGCGGTGACGAGCCATTCGTGCAGCCAGCGGCCGCGTACCCGGATCCACGCGGCCGGCAGCATGAGCGCGGCGGTGAGCAGCGCGGCGGCGGTCGCCACGAAACCCCGCCCGGCGGCGGCCACCAGCACGGCCGCCGCGACCTGTGTCGCCACGACCTGACCGGCCCGCTGCCGCGCGCCCGGCCGTCGTGTCCACAGTGGGGCGGACGCGGCCGGCCGGGTCGTTGTCGTCGCGGCCACCGCACCTCCTCGCCCGGGTCCCGCTGTGACATCACCGTGGCACATCGTAATGGCCGAGTTGTCCACAGGGGAGCCCGAGGGGGTAGCAGAACCGGAGTGGGGCGGCTACCGTCAGCGACGAAATCGTCGAGTCGCGTGTCCGCCGCCGCCTGGTCTTCCCCTCCACCGGCCCCGGGCGCCCCCGGCGAGTCCACGGTGGTCACCGGGGTGACCAGCCACGACCGAGGAGACGAGGTGACGTCCGGGATGTCCCAGACCCAGGCAGAAGCCGCGGTGATGCAGCAGACCGCCGCGAAGTTCGAGCAGGTCGACCAGTCGCTGCAGACCATGCTCAGCGGCCTGATGGCCGAGCTGGAGGTGCTGCAGCAGGCCTGGCGGGGCGCCGGAGGGCGCTCGTTCGCGCAGGTCAAGCAGCAGTGGGCGCAGGACCAGGCGGCCCTGCAGCGGGCGCTGCGGGAGACCGCCACCGCGATCCGCACCGCCGGCCGGCAGTACGACCTGTCCGACACCGAGGCCGCCGGCCGGGTGGCGGGCACCAACCGCGGCATCCAGCTGCCGCTCTGACAACCGGAAGGATCGAACTCATGGAGCACGGTGTGCTGGTCGTCAACTTCGCCGCCCTGCAACAGGCCGGCGCCGACATCCAACGGGCGTTGTCCACCCTGGAGAGCCAGCTCGGCCAGTTGGAACGCGACGCCGCCCCGCTGGTGGCGAGCTGGAACGGCGCCGCCCGCGAGGCGTACGAGGTGCGGCAGTCCCGGTGGCGGGCCGCCTCGCAGGACCTGCAGGCGATGCTGCGCGACATCAAGCTCGCGGTGGAGGATTCCGCGGCCGACTACCTCGACACCGAGAAGCGCAACACCAACCTGTTCCAGTGAAGCGTCCCGTGCGGCCCGGGTCTGCCGATCCGGGCCGCACGGCGGTTCAGGCCCGGTCGGCCGCCCGCCAGCGGCGCCGTGCTCCGCGCGGCAGCACCAGGGCGAGCGCCGCCACGAGTGCCACGGTCCCGCCCACGACGGCGGCGGTCAGCAGCGCCCGGTCCCGGGCCGTCCCGCGGCGAGCCTCGCGGGCCAGCGCGGCCGGATCTGGCCGGTCGGCGGGCAGCGCGGCGCCCGGCCGGGGCCGGAAGTCCATCACGCCCGCCGACTCGGTCACCGCCCGGTACGGGTTGAGCACCCCCGCGCCGTAGCCGGTCTCCCGTCCCGGGGCCGGGTCGGCGGCGGCCACGATCCGGGCGGCCACCTCGTCCGCGCTCAGCCGGGGCCGGTACTGACGCAGCAGCGCCGCGGTGCCGGCCACGAACGGAGTGGCGTAGCTGGTGCCCTCCGCCCGGTGGTGTCCCTGGCGGGGCGCCGCCATCAGCACCTCGCTGCCCGGGGCGACCACGTCGACGTACGGGCCGGTCTGGGAGAACGCCGAGCGGGTGCCGTCCGGGCCGATCGCGCCCACCCCCAGCACGCCGTCGTACGCGGCCGGGTAGGGCCGGGGATCGCCGTTGTCGTGCAGGTTCCCGGCGGCGGCCACCACCACCACGTCCTGTCGCAGCGCGTACGCGACGGCGGCGCGCACGTCGGGGTCGTCCGCGTACAGCACGACCGACAGGTTGAGCACGTCGGCGTCGTGGTCCACCGCCCACCGGATCGCCCGGGCGAAACCGGCCGCGTCGACGGTACGCCCCGACTCCCGCCCCTCGACCACCTGCTGCTCGCTCACCCGTACCGGGAGGATGCGCGCGTCCGGCGCGAGGCCGCGGAACGCGACGCCGGGCTGCGGGGCGGCGGCGACGATGCTCGCGACACCGGTGCCGTGCCCGGCGCAGTCCCGGGTGCCGTCCCCGCCCGGGTCGAGGAAGTCGGCGCCGGACAGGACGCGCCCGGCGAGCTGCGGATGGGACCGGTCCACGCCCGAGTCGATCACCGCGACCACGACTCCGGCGCCGGTGGCGAGCGGGGCGAGCCGGTCCGGGGCGTACCGTTGCTGCGGCCACGGCTGTTGCGCGACCGGCCGCGCCGGGGCGGGTGGCGAGGCACAGCCGGCCGGCGCGCGAGCCGCCGCGGGGGCGACCGGAGACCCGACGGCGAGGAGCGTCGCCAGGGCGGCCACGGCCGGGTGCGCGACAGGCCGATACATCGACGACCTCCGTAACGTGTCGGCTCCGGGACGGGATGTTATCGCCTCGTGGACATCGGGGCGGACCGTCGATGGCCAGAAGTCCTGATCTTGCTGCCACCTTGTAGGTTGTAGGCGATGCCTGTGGCCTGTTCGCGGAAGGAGAGGTGGCCGTGACCGGATGGGAGCCGGCCACCGAGGCCGAGGTGGCGATGCGGGACGCGCTGCGCGCCCAGGACCAGCAGCAGTACTTTCGGGTGCTGACGCGCGTCGATCTGTTCCTGCCGGTCACGGGCGGCCCGGCCGGCGGATGGGGCACCTGGACCTCCGGCGGCCGCACGCACGTGCTCGCCTTCACCTCCGCCGCCGCGCTGCGGGCCAGCCTGGGGGAGAACGCCGGCACGGCCCGCCGTGTCCCCTACCCGGAACTGGCGGACGGCTGGCCCAACCCGGAGTGGTGGCTGGCGGTCAACCCCGGGCTGCCGATCGAGGGCTACCTGCCCGCCTGGTACGTCGCTCAGCTCTCCCGGGGCGACGTCCGGCTGCCCGGGCGGACCATGGGCGCTCGGGCCCGGCTGGAGCGGGTGGAGGGCGCGGCCCGGAGCGCGCGCAACGGCGTACCCGATTCCGCGCCCCGCCCGTCCGCCGTACCCGTCCCGCCGGCCGCCGTCCCGCCCCCTGTCGTTCCGGCTCCCGCGGTTCCACTCGCAGCCGTTCCGCCTCCCGCGGTGCCGCCTCCGGCGGTGCCGGGCGACCGGGGCGGACGGCGGACTGCGGACGACGAGCCGCCGTCGGTGCCGGTACGCGGCGGTTCGGTGCTGGGGCGGCGGCTGCCGACCGTGCCGCCCCGCCGCCGGGAGCCGG
>NZ_JAGPXV010000499.1:0-4556 GCF_018070405.1 Micromonospora sp. D75 | reverse complement strand
GCGGCAGACGCGGATCAATCTCCGCGCACACTTCGTCGAACGACGCCGCGAACACCGGGAACGCCTCGTACAACTCCCGGCCCATACCCACACGCTGCGAACCCTGACCCGTGAACAACACCGCCCGACGACCCGCCGACACCACACCCGCAGACCGGCCCTCGGCAACAGCCGACAGCCCGGCCACCAGCTCGTCCACGTCCGAGCCCCACACCACCGCCCGATACTCCAACGCAGCCCGCGACGTCACCAACGACCACGACACATCCACCGGCGACAGACCACGACCACGCACGAACGACCCCAGCCGCCCCGCCTGACCCGACAGACCCCGCTCCGAACGCCCCGACAGCACCCACGGCACCGGCAAAGCCACGGAAGCGCCCCCGGCAGACGCCGGGGCAGACTCCGGCTCCGCCGCGACCTCGGGGACGGCTTCGGGCTCCGGCTGCTCCAGGACCACGTGCGCATTGGTCCCCGAGATGCCGAACGACGACACACCCGCCCGCCGGGGACGCTCCACACCCGGCCACTCACGCGAAGACGTCACCAACTCCACCGCACCCGACGACCAATCCACATGCGACGACGGCACATCCACGTGCAGCGTCGCCGGCACGGTCCCGTACCGCATCGCCAAGATCATCTTGATGATCCCAGCCACCCCCGCAGCCGCCTGCGTGTGACCGATGTTCGACTTCACCGACCCCAACAACAACGGCACATCCCGACCCTGCCCATACGTCGCCAACAACGCCTGCGCCTCGATCGGATCACCCAACGACGTACCCGTACCGTGCGCCTCCACCACATCCACATCAGCCGCCGACAAACCCGCACTCGCCAGCGCCTGCCGGATCACCCGCTGCTGCGACGGACCATTCGGCGCCGTCAAACCATTCGACGCACCATCCTGATTCACCGCCGAACCCCGCACCACCGCCAGAACCCGACGCCCGTCACGCCGCGCATCCGACAACCGCTGCACCACCAGCACGCCGACGCCCTCGGACCAGCCCGTGCCGTCCGCGGCGTCCGAGAACGACTTGCAGCGGCCGTCGGCGGACAGGCCGCCCTGGATCGAGAACTCGGCGAACGTGCCCGGTGAGGCCATCACGGTGACGCCGCCGGCCAGGGCGAGGTCACACTCGCCGGACCGCAGCGCCTGCGCCGCCAGGTGCAACGCCACAAGCGACGACGAACACGCCGTGTCCACAGTCACCGCCGGCCCCTCGAAACCGAACGAGTACGCCACCCGGCCCGACAACACGCTTGTCGCGTTGCCGGTGAGCAGGTGGCCGCCGACCTCCTGGGCCCGACCGACCGACCCGCTGGCGTACCCCTGGAAGCTGGCCCCGGCGAAGACGCCGACCGCGCCGCCCCGCAGGGTGGTCGGGTCGATGCCCGCCGACTCGACGGCCTCCCACGAGGTCTCCAGCAGCAGCCGCTGCTGCGGGTCCATGGCGAGCGCCTCCCGCGGCGAGATGCCGAAGAACTCGGCGTCGAACTCGCCGGCGTCGTAGACGAAGCCGCCCCTGCGGGCGAAGGACGTGTCGGACAGGCCGCTGCTGAGGAAGCTGTCCCAGCCCCGGTCGAGGGGGAACTCGGAGATGCCGTCGCGTCCGGTGGCGAGCAGTTGCCACAGTTCTTCCGGGGACGCGACGCCACCCGGGAGGCGGCAGCCCATGCCGACGATCACGATCGGGTCGTCGTCGACGGTGGCGACCCTGCGGTCGGCCGGCGCGTCGCCCGATGCTCCGAGCACGGTCTCCCGGATGAAGGCGACCAGGGCGGCCGGCGTCGGGTGGTCGAAGACGAGGGTGGAGGGCAACGCGAGGCCGGTTTCGGCGGTCAGCCGGTTGCGCAGCTCGACTGCGGTGAGCGAGTCGAAGCCGAGGCGCTGGAACGCCCGGTCCGGCCGCACCGCCTCCACGGTGGCGTGGCCGAGCACCGTGGCGACCTGGGAGCGTACGAGGTCCAGGAGGGACGCCTCGACCTCCGGCGGCGTCAGGGCCGCGAGCCGCTCGCGCAGTGCGGAGGCCCGGTCGGTGGGGCCGGTCTCGGCTCGGGACGCCGCCTCGATCGCCGCCTGTGCTTCGGGGATGTCGGTGAACAACCGGGACGGACGCAACGCCGTGAACGACGGCACAAACCGATCCCACCGCACATCCGCCACCACCACCTGCCCCTCACCACCATCCAGCGCCCGCTGCAACGCCGCCACCGCCAACTCCGGAGCCATCCCCGGCAAACCACGCCGACTCAACTGCTCCCCCGCCACCCCCACCGCCATACCCGCCTCAGCCCACGGCCCCCACGCCACCGACGTCCCCACCAACCCACGCCCACGCCGCGACACCACCAACCCATCCACAAACGCATTCGCCGCCGCATACCCCACCTGACCCGCAGAACCCCACACCCCCGCAATCGACGAAAACACCACAAACGCATCCAAATCCAAACCAGCAGTCAACTCATCCAACACCACCGCACCACCAACCTTCGCCCGCAACACCTCCTCCACCTCACCCACACCCACCTCACCCAACGGCGTCAACTGCGCCACACCAGCCGCATGCACCACCGCCCGCAACCGCTCACCCCGACCCACCAAATCCCCCAACAACCCCGCCACCGCACCACGATCCGCCACATCACAACCCACCACCGACACCCGCACACCCACACCCTCCAACCGCCCCACCAACTCACCCACACCCGCCGCACCACCACCACGCCGACTCACCAACACCACATGCTCCGCACCCACACCCACCGCCCACAACGCCACCCGCGCACCCAACGCCCCCGTACCACCCGTCACCAACACCGTCCCCGACAACCGAAAACCACCACCACCACCACCCGCACCCGCACCCGCACCCGCCGGACAACCCGCACGCACCAACCGCCGCACAAACACACCCGACGACCGCAACGCCACCTGATCCTCAACCCCCGACAACAACACCCCACACAACCAACCCCACACACCCCCACCCAACACACCCGGCAAATCCACCAAACCACCCCACCGCAACGGCACCTCCAAACCCACCACCCGACCCAAACCCCACACCGCAGAACCCGCGACATCCGCCAGCTCGTCCGAGTCGCCGACCGACACCGCCCTGCGCGTCAGCCACCACAACCGGCCCGACCCACCGACGTCGGTCAGCGCCTGCACCACGGCCAGCGCCGTCGACACCTCGGCGGCGGCCGGAACCGGGGACGCCTCCCGCGGCTCGGCCAGCGACAGCAGGGACACCACGTGGGCGTCCCGGGCGTCGGAGCTCATCGCCTCCAGCAGCAGCCGCGCCACCCGGTCGCGGTCGGCGCCGGCCGGGATCAGCACCGGGACCGCCCGGTCGGCCCGGGCAGCCAGCGCCGCGGCCACCGGGTGGTCCTCCTGCCCGGGCGCCATCAGCAGCAGCCAGGTTCCCGCCAACGTCGCGGAGTCCGGCACGGCGGCCGTACGCCACGTCGCCCGGTACCGCCAGGAGTCGACGACCGCCCGCTGCTGCGTCGCCCGCCGCCACCGGGCGAGCTTGGGCAGCAGCGCCGTGGACGGCTCGTCCGCGCCCACGGCGAGATCCTCGCCAAGCACGCCGAGGTCCCCGGACTCGACCGCCGCCCAGAACTGCTCGTCGGACGGGGCGTCGGCCCGCTCCGGAGCCGAGCCGGGCTGGGGGTCCTCCAGCCAGTAGCGCTGCCTGTCGAAGGCGTAGGTGGGCAGTTCCACCGCGCGCGGCCGGGTGCCGGTCTGGCCGAGGTACGCCGCCCAGTCGACGGCCACGCCGGCGGCCCAGAGCTGCCCGGCGGCAGTGGTGAGGGTGGTGACGTCGGGCTGACTGCGGCGCAGCGTGGCGACGTACCGCACGTCGTCGGCGGTGTCCGCCTCGGCGGCCATGGCGGTGAGGACCGCGTCCGGGCCGATCTCCAGGAAGGTGTCCACCCCCTGTGCCCGCAACGCCGCCACCCCGTCGGCGAAGCGCACCGGCTGCCGCACGTGCCGCACCCAGTAGCCGGGCTCGGTGATCTCTGCGGCGTCCGCGACCGCGCCGGTCACGTTCGACACGATCGGGATCCGCGGCACCCGCCAGTCGAGCCCCGCCACCACCGACGCGAACTCGTCCAGCATCGGATCCATCAACCGCGAATGGAACGCGTGACTGACCGCCAGTTCCTTGACCCGCCAACCCCGCTCACGGCAGGCCGCCACCACCGAAGCGACCTCACCGGCGGCACCCGACACCACCACCGACGCCGGACCGTTCACCGCCGCCACGTCCACCGCCACGCCGGTCACGCCGAGCAGCTCGGCGACAGCCTCCTCCGACGCACCGACGGCCGCCATCACGCCACCGGCCGGCAACGCCTGCATCAACCGGCCCCGCGCCGCCACCAGGGAACAGGCGTCCGACAGCGACAACATCCCCGACACGTACGCCGCCGTCACCTCACCGATCGAATGACCCGCCAGGAAATCAGCCCGCACACCCCACGACGCGAGCAACTCCCACAACGCCACCTCAACCGCGAACAACCCCGCC